>DASUHN010000413.1 GCA_036273495.1 Acidimicrobiales bacterium
CTGTTCCGCATCCGCGCCTTCACCGCCGGCACCCTCTCCAGCTTCCTGGCCGCCGTGGGGCGCGGCGGGCTGATGTTCATGCTGATCATCTGGCTGCAGGGGATCTGGCTGCCCCGCCACGGCTACTCGTTCGAGTCCACCCCGCTCTGGGCGGGGATCTACATGTTGCCGCTGACCGCCGGGTTCCTCCTGGCCGGGCCCATCTCGGGCATCCTCTCGGACCGTTACGGGTCGCGGCCCTTCGCCACCGGCGGGATGGTGACGGCCGCCCTCAGCTTCGTGCTCCTCGAGCTGCTGCCGACCAACTTCAACTACGTGCTGTTCGGCCTGCTGCTGCTCCTCAACGGTTTGGCCATGGGCGCCTTCGCCTCCCCCAACCGGGCCGGGGTGATGAACAGCCTGCCGCCGCAGCACCGCGGCGCCGGGGCGGGGATGAGCGCCACCTTCCAGAACTCGGCGCAGGTCCTGTCGATCGGGATCTTCTTCAGCCTGATGATCGCCGGTCTGTCGTCCAAGCTCCCCCGCAGCCTGTACACCGGGCTCACCGCCCACGGGGTCCCGGCCGCGGCGGCCTCACGCGTGGCCCACCTACCGCCGGTGTCGACCCTGTTCGGCGCCTTCCTCGGCTACAGCCCCGTCCAGCACCTCCTCGGCCCCACCGTCCTCAGCCAGCTGCCGAAGAGTCAGCAGAACGTCCTGGTGGGCCGGCAGTTCTTCCCGGACCTGATCTCGGCGCCGTTCCGCTCCGGGCTCCACGAGGCGTTCACCTTCGCCATCGTGGCGTGCGCCGTAGCGGCGGTGGCGTCGTGGCTCCGGGGGGGCAAGTACCACTGGACCGAGCAGGTGTCGGTGGAGGACGAGCTCAGCCTGCAGGAGGACCCGAAGACCATCTCGCGGCGGTAGGCGATTCGTTCTCGGGTCCGATTCGCCCGGAAGGGACCCCGGCTTACGGTTCTTCCATGACCAACCGCCGTGCCCACCGCCGGACCTCCATGGACAAGGCGGCCACCCTGGCCGACCTGCCGTTCCTGGCCCACTGCTCCCGCGAGGAGCGCGAGGTGCTGGCGGGAGCGGCCGACGAATGTCTCCTGCCTGCCGGCCACGTCCTGATGTGGGAGGGGGATCGGGGGACGGAAGCCTTCGTGATCCTCGAGGGGACGGCCGAGGTGGCCGTGGCCGGAGAGGTCGTTGCCGTCGTCGGCCGGGGCCAGACCGTCGGCGAGATGGCGCTCATCGACAGGCGACCCCGCAGCGCCACGGTGGTGGCCCGATCCCCGATGCGCGTGCTGGTCGTCGGGAACCGCCATCTGGGCGCGTTGGTCGGCCAGGCGGGTGTGGCGCGGGGCCTGTTGGAGGTCGTCACCGCCCGCCTCCGCAACGCGGACGAGCGGGCGGTCGTGCCGGCTGAACCGGTGGGTTAGACGGCCACCACCCGGTCGCCGTGCAGCTCGGCGAGCAGCTGGGCCTGCCACTGGGGGGAAGCCGAGTCCTTCTCCACCACGGCGTCGGCGCCGAGCTCCCGGAGCCGGGGCTGGATGAGCGCCGAGGCCTGACCCGAGAGCACGACGATCTTGGCGTCGGGAAGCTCGGAGCGGAGCTCGGCGAGGGCCACCTCGCCGTCGACCTCGGGCAGGCCCAGGTCGAGCACGATGGCGTCGGGGCGCAGGCTGTGGGCCCGGTCGATGACCTCCTGGCCCGAGGTGGCTTCCCCCACGACCTCCAGGCCGTCCTCCAGCTCCACCAGCCAGCGCACCAGGTTCCGCATGCCCTGCTGGTCCTCGGCTATCAGCACCCGCCGCGTGGTTCCCGCCTCGTCCACCCTGGTCCCCTCTCCTAAAAGTCCGGTACTGGCCCTTTCTTCGTCCGGGTCGGGTCGGATCTGAGGACAAACCGGCGGAAAGGCGTCAACCGCGTGCGGCGCCGGCCAGTTGATCGAGGAGCCGTCCGGCCCTGTTGATCCGGTCGCCGACCAGCCGCACCGCCCGGCCCCGGTCGTCACGGCGGGCAATGTCGTCGGCGGCCCACCGGCCCCGCCCCGCCCGGCCTATCGGATCGGCGGCGACCTGCCGCATGACGTCAGCCGTGAGGGCCACGCACTCGGCCGTCCCCCCCGCCGCGGCCGGGTCCAGGAGGAACGAGTTGCGCGTGGTGACGACCGGGGGATTGGCCGGATCGATCAGGGCCAAGATCGGGACCCCCGCCTGCATGGCCGCCAGGGGGGCCGGAGCGAGGCCCCGGGCCCCGGTGAGGGCCACGTGGCAGTCACCTGCCGCCGCCAGATGCGACCCCGTGAGCCCGGCCGGGTCCAGGTCGAGCACCGAGACAGCCGGGTGGTCTCCGGCGATGTCCATCAACGGCTGCACCCGCCACGGGAGATGCCGCCCTCCCGTCACCCCGACGAGCAGGTGGGCCCGATCCTCGGGGCCGAAGGTCCGGGTGAAGGCGGCGATGGCGATTGCCGCATCGTCGAAGGTGTCGTAGAAGCTCGGTCCCGCCGAAAGATCGAGGGCGGCCGTGAAGGTGAGCTTCTCGGCCGTGCCGGTGACCGACCGGATCTCATCCCCTGACGCGAACGGTCCGTCGGGGGACGGAGGCAGGAACAGAGAGATCCCGACCGATGCCGAGTCGGCGTAGGCATGCAACGCCGGGTTGGCGATCCAGAGCTCATGGGCCATGCCCAGGGCGCGGGGCTCGGGCACGAGCGCGCCCGGCCAGCCCCAGAACGCGATGACGTAGCGGTCTTCCACGAAGCCCGGGCCCCGCTCGGCCAGGAACGAGGCTACGGCGTCGGGTTCCGAGCAGACCACGAGGATGCCGCACGAGTGACCGGTCCCGTTGAGCGAGTACGGAGGGGGGAGATCGGGGGGACAGGCGCGGTGATAGGCGGTCACGTCGTGGTCGACACCGGCCGCGGCCAGCAAGTCGGCGGCCAGGGCCATGGTGCGGCCCGGCCGCCCGTGGGGGCCGACGGGCCCGACGACGTGCACGGCATCGCGGCGGAGGCGCCCGCCGGCGCGCCCTTCCGCGCCACCGGCGGAGCCGGGGACGCTCGCGTAGACGCCGTTGTGCCCCACCATGTCGGGCGCCGCCCGCTCACCCCACCTCTCGTTCAGGAGGCGGACGTTCTCGGTGACGCGCGAGAAGCGCTCCGGGCCGGACACCGACTCGTGGTGGGTCAGGGTGCTGCGCGGCTCGTACACCACCCGACGGCCGGCCGCCCGAACCTTGAGGCACAGGTCGACGTCCTCGTTGCCGTTCCAGTAGGCCTCGTCGAAGCCACCGATCTCCGCGAACAGCTCGCTCCGGATCGCCAGGGCGGCGGCGGTGACCGCCTGCAGATCGGCGCGCGTCTCGACCAGGGCGTCGTCGGGAACCGAGCCGGCGAGGCGGTGGTACCCGTGCAGCTCGTCGCGTCCGACGTCGCGCACCAGCAACACCCCTGCGTGCTGGACCAGCCCGTTCGGGAACAGCAGCTTGCTCCCAACCACGCCTACGTCGGGCTCGGTCTCCAGTACCTCGATGAGCGGCTCCAACCAACCGGGATGGGGCTCGGTGTCGTTGTTGAGGAAGACCAGGTAGCGGCCCCGCGCCACCTCGGCGCCCTGGTTGCACGCCCGGGCAAAGCCCAGGTTCTGGTCGTTGCGGACGACCCGCACGTCCCCCGACAGGCCGGCCAGCAGCTCCGGGGTGGCGTCGGTCGAGCCGTTGTCGACCAGCACCACCTCGTAGGTGCCCGCCGGGGTGGCGCCCGCCAGCCTGACCAGGCAGGCGTGGGTGTACGCCACGTTGTTCCAGACCGGGACGACGATGCTGGCGGCAGGGCGCGACTGATCATCGGGCAGTTCCACGATTTGGTTTCGGCGGGCGGGGCCTCCGGCCTTTAGCGCGGCAGAATCCGGTCCCATGGAGCTGCTGGCCGGCCTGGTCGGGAATGCGGGGGAGCCGGTCTCGGACCACCCCACCGCGGTCCGCGTGGGGGATACGGCGGTCTCCCACGCCGAGCTGGTGGAGCGGGCGGCCTCCAGCGCGGCCCGCCTGGCCCCCGGCCGGCCGGTCGCGGTCCACGCCGCCCCGACCATGGACACCGTCGTCGCCGTGGTGGCCGGCCTGCTGGCCGGGGCACCGGTGGTCCCCATCTCGGCCGACGTCGGCCCGGCCGAGCGTGACCACATCCTCCGCGACTGCGGCGCGCGCGCCGCCGTCGGACCCGGGGCCTGGGAGGGGTCCGGACTGGAGGTCGTGCCGTTGGCCCGGACCGGAGCGGTCCTCGCCCCCGGCCGAACGGTAGGCGCCGACCCGGGCCCGGCCCGGTCCCCCGCCCTGATCATCTACACGTCGGGGACCACCGGCCCTCCCAAGGGGGCGATGCTCTCCGCTCGGGCTCTGGCCGCCGACCTCGACGCCCTGGCCGAGGCGTGGGCCTGGACCGCCGATGACCACCTGGTCCACGGCCTGCCGCTGTACCACGTCCACGGCCTGGTCCTCGGCGTGCTGGGCGCCCTGCGGGTGGGCTGCCGGCTCACCCACACGGTGCGGCCGCTGCCCGAGGCCTATGCCGCCGCCGCGTCCGCCGGCGGCTCACTGTTCTTCGGAGTGCCGACCGTGTGGTCCCGGCTGGTCGCCAGCCCGGGCCACGCCCGGGCGCTGGCTTCGGCCCGGCTGCTGGTCTCGGGGAGCGCGGCCCTGCCCGCCGATACCTTCGGGGCGCTCCGCGACCTGACGGGCCACGAGCCCGTCGAGCGCTACGGCATGACCGAGACGCTCATCACCGTGTCGGCCCGGCATGACCGCTCGCGGCGGCCCGGATACGTGGGCTGGGCCCTTCTCGGGGTCGAGACCCGGATCGTCCCCCCCGACGACCCCGAGCGGGGCGATAGTGGCGAGGAGTCCGTCGGCGAGCTCGAGGTACGCGGCGCGACTCTTTTCGACGGCTACGTCGGCCGGCCTCCATCGGCCGGATTCAGCGCGGACGGCTGGTTCCGCACGGGGGACGCCGCCACCGTCGACGCCGCCGGCCTCCATCGCATCGTCGGGAGGCTGTCGACCGATCTCATCAAGACCGGTGGCTTCCGCGTCGGGGCCGGCGAGGTCGAAGACGCCCTTCTGGCCCACCCCGCCGTGTCGGAGGCCGCGGTCGTGGGCGTCCCCGACGTCGATCTGGGCCAGCGCATCGTGGCATTCGTGGTGTGCGACGGGGCGGGGGACCGGGAGCTGCAGGAATGGGTGGCGGGGCGCCTGTCGGTGCACAAGCGCCCGCGGGAGGTGCGGATGGTCGACGCCCTGCCCCGCAACGCCCTCGGCAAGGTGCAGAAGGCCCGCCTCCTCGAGGGGTGAGCGGCCCGCGCCCTCAGCTGTCCTCCCAGGTGATCCGTTCCGGACAGGAGTAGACGTTGGCCGAGGCGCCGCGGGCGAAGCCGACCAGGCAGATGCCGAGGCTCTCGGCCGTCTCCACCGCCAGGCTCGAGGCGGCCGAGACCGCGACGACGACCGGCACGCCGGCAACCGCCGCCTTCTGGACGATCTCGAAGCTGACCCGACCGGAGACCACGAGGGCGGCGTCTGAGAGCTGGACCCGTCGCTCCAGCACCGCCCACCCGGCCAGCTTGTCGACGGCGTTGTGCCTGCCGATGTCCTCTCTCACCGCGAGGGACGCGCCCGCGCGCGTGAACAGACCGGCGCCGTGCAACCCGCCCGTGCGCCCGAACACCCGCTGACCAACGCGCAGCCGCTCCGGCAGGGCCATGAGCATCCCGCCGGGGAACGGTGCGCCCGGCCCGAGGGGCCGGCACCGCGCCAGCAACCCGTCCAGGCTGGCGCTCCCGCACACCCCGCACGAGGAGCTGACCGCCCCGACGCGGCGGCGCCCGATGGCGATGGGACGGTCGACCTGGACCGTGACCGTGTTCAACCGGTCGTCGGCTCCGGCCGTCCCGTCGGCATCGCAATAGCGCACGGCTCGCACCCAGGCGCCGTCCTCGATCACCCCCTCGGACAGAAGGAAGCCCACCGCCAGCTCGAAGTCGTGGCCCGGGGTGCGCATGGTCACCGCGACCGTCTCCGCCGGCCGGCCCGGCCCGGCCACCCTGATCTCCATCGGCTCCTCGGTGACGAGCTCGTCGGGCAGCTCGAGACGGCGCTCACCGCGCACGGCCAGCACCCGTCGGTCGGTGACGGGACGGCGGGGCGGCAGGACGCTCACCTGGTCCATTATCTCCGGGTGGCGGAGCCGGCACGTCTGCAGTCCCTGGACGTGCTCCGGGGCGCCACCATCGCCGCCATGGTCCTGGTCAACGACCCGGCCATGGGCCCGCCCTACCTGTACCACCAGCTGACCCATTCGCCGTGGAACGGCTGGACCTTCGCCGACACCATCTTCCCCGCCTTCCTGTTCATGGTGGGAGTGGCAATGCCGTTCTCGCTGGCGCGCCACCTCGACGGGCGGGCGCCGAAGCGCTCCGCCCTGCTGCGGATCGGCCGGCGGGTCCTGCTGCTCGTGGCCCTCGGCCTTCTCGTCAACGGCTTCCCGCTGCTGCTCGGGGACGGCCACAGCGTCCTCGGGACGCTCCGCCTGCCCGGCGTCCTGCAACGGATAGCCATCGCCTACCTCGTGGCCGCCGTCGCCGTCCTGTTCCTGCGGCCCCGGCACCAGGCCGTTCTGGCCGCGGCGCTGCTCGTCGGGTACTGGGCGGCCCTGCGCTGGGCGCCGGTGCCCGGCTACGGGGCCGGGTCGCTCACGCCCCATGGGAACCTGGCGGCATGGGTCGACCGGACCGTGTTCGGCCGTGACCACATGTACGGAGGGGGTGTGCCCGGCTACGACCCCGAGGGACTGCTGGGCAGCGTCGTGGCGGCAGCGGGCGTGCTGTTCGGCAACTGGGCCGGAATGCTCCTGCGGGCCCGGCACCCGCGGCGCTTCACCGTGGCCGTCCTGCTCACCGCGGCGGTCGGCGCGAGCGGCGCCGGGCTGCTCTGGTCCCACGACGTCCCGATCAACAAGCGGATGTGGACCCCGTCCTACGTCCTGCTGATGACCGGGCTGTGCCTGGCCGCCCTGGCCCTGTGCCACGTCGTGTTCGACCGCCGCAGCCGCGTCGCCGGCGCGGCGGGGCTCCCCTTCCGGGTGCTCGGGGCCAACGCCGTGGTCGTCTATTTCGGCTCCGAGCTGTCCGCCGCCGCCCTGGCCCACTACCACCACGCCGTCAAGGGGATCCCCGACGCCCCGATCCCCTTCTGGATCTGGCTGCGCTACCTGACGGCGCCGTTCGGCACCACGGGCGGGGCTCTGGCCTACGCCGGCGCCGTCCTTCTCCTGTGGTGGATCGGGCTGGCCGTGCTGTACCGCCGCCGGTGGTTCCTGCGGGTCTGAGCGCCGACCCGGTGACTACAGGCTCTGCCGACCGGCAACCGGGTCCCGGCCGGTGAGACAGCTGCGCACGAGACCCACGACCTGCTCGGGGGGGAAGGGCTTCTCGAGAAGGTGCTCGACCCGCCTCAGCGCCTCGACCACCCGGGGGTCGTCGGGAGCCAGGCCGGTCAGCACGATGACGTCGGTGCCCGGCGAGTCCCGCTGGATGGTGGTGAGGATCTCGAGCCCGGAAGCCCCGGGCAGCTGGAGGTCGAGAACGACCAGGTCGAAGGCCACCTCGTGAACCAGTTCGAGGGCCTGGCTGCCGTCGCCGACCGAGGTCAGGTGGAAGGCCGGCTCCCCCGTCATCTCCAGTACCAGGAGATCCCGCAGGCCGTCGTCGTCCTCGACGATCAGAATCCTCTTCGCCTGCTCGTCCACCCGCCTCCCCCACCTGCCATTCCGGACCAGTAGGGCGAATTCTACGTTCTGTGACAAACGCCCGCTCGCTCGCCGGGGCCGGACCGGGCCGGGCCGGGCCGCAGGTTAAACATCCCCAAACGAAGGGAATCACCGCTGAGCACCGGGGTCGAACCCGGATCACAAGGAGAGCTTCGCATGGGCATAGGAGCAAGCGTTCTGCTCATTGCTGCTGGCGCCGTCATGGCGTTCGCGGTGAACGTGACCGGCCACGGCTTCAACATCCACACCATCGGCCTGATCCTGATGATCGTCGAGGCCATCGGGCTCCTGACGGCGCTGACGATCGGCGGCATGGGGTCATGGGGCGGCGTCCGCCGTACGACCGTGGTCGACGACGGCTACGCCGACCCGGCGGCCGGACGTCGCGTCGTCCGAGACACCTACCGGTAGGAGGAAGCCATGGGACTGGTACTCGCCGTACTCATCCTCGCCATCCTGTTCGGCGGGCTGGGCTTCGCCATCCACGCCCTGTGGGTCCTGGCGGTCATCCTGGCCCTGGTGTGGGTCGTGGGCTTCTTCGCCCGGGGAGCGGAGGCCCGCTGGTACCGGTGGTGAGCCCCACGTAGCTGGGGCAGACTCGGGGAGCGGGCAGGGCGCCCGCGCCAGGAGGAGCGCCGTGTCCGTCCCCGATCCCCTCGACGAGTACCCGATCCACCAGGCGCCGCTCTCGATGCGGTTCCCGGCCACCAGCGACCGCAACGCCTACGACCGCTGCATCATGCATGCCTTCGCCGACGACGGCTCGACCTACCTGGTGACCGGCCTCGGCGTGTACCCCAACCTCGGTGTCATCGACGCCTACGCCACGGCCCGGCGGGGACGGACCCAGGTGGCCGTGCGGGCGTCGGACGCACTGGGAACCGACCGGATGGCGCAGGCGGTGGGCCCCATCCGCTTCGAGGTGGTGGAGCCGCTCCGACGCCTCCGCGCCATCTGTGACGCGGATGCCCTCGGGCTCTCCTTCGACCTGACCTACACCGCCGTTTCCGAGGCCTTCGAGGAGCCGCGCCACGTGATGCACTCCGGGTCCCGGATCACCATCGACGGCTGCCGCTTCGTCCAGACCGGGCGCTGGACCGGGACCTTCAGCTTCCAGGGCCAGGAGACCGATCTCGACGGCACACCCTGGTCGGGTGACCGGGACCGGTCGTGGGGGATCCGGCCCGTCGGGGAGGCGGAGCCGGCGGGGAGGTCGTTCCGCGATCCCACGACCGGCATCTGGTGGTGCTGGGTGCCGCTGCGGTTCCCGGATTACACGATCGTGGTGATCGCCCAGGAGGACCCGCTGGGGCGGAGGACGCTGACCGAGGCGGTGCGCATCTGGCCGGCGGGATCGGGACGTCCCGACGATCAGCTGGGCTGGCCCCGCTTCGACATCAGCTACCGGCCCGGGACCCGTTTTCCCGAGCACGCCACCATTCACCTCAGCGAACGGGACGGCACGCCGGTCACCCTCGAGATCGACCCCGTCACCTCCGTCTCGTTGAACGTCGGCTGCGGCTACGGGTCCGACCCCGATTGGAGCCACGGGCTGTGGAAGGGCGAGAAGTGGGTCGACGGGTCGGTCTACGACCTCGACGACCCGGCCGTGCGGGGCCGTACCGCCACGTCGATGATCGACCACGTGGCCCGGGCCACCTGCAACGGGGAAGCGGGCATCGGCATCTTCGAGCACGCCTGCCTGGGCCGCCACGACCCGTCCGGGTTCAGCGGATGGGAGGACATGGGCCTCTGAGGCCCCCGTCCGCCGCCGCCACCAGTTAGGTTCACAGAGTGGAGGTCGACAGCTACCGCTTCCTCCCGCGCAGCTTCCGAGCCCGCTACGAGGACCCGCCCCGCCTGGCCGGGGAGGAGGAGCCGGTGTGGGCCCCGTTCACCGCCCGCCTGGCGGAGGCCCGCGTGGCGCTGCTCAGCTCGGCCGGCCTCTACCTGGAGGGCAGCCAGCCGCCTTTCGACGCGGCCGGGGAGCACGCCAACCCGATGTGGGGGGACCCGTCGTGGCGCGCCATCCCCCGCTCGGCCCGGCAGGGGGACCTGGGCATGATGCACCTGCATGTGAACGACGCCGACGTGAAGGCCGATCACGAGGTGGCCCTCCCGCTGCGCGGCCTCGACGAACTGGTCGCCTCCGGGGTCGTGGGCGCGTCCGCCGACACGCATTTCTCCGTGATGGGCTACCAGGAGGAGGGGTTGGAGGTCTGGCGGGACCGGACCGCCCCCGAGATCGTCGAGGTCCTGCGCGACGAGCGGGTCGACGGCCTGGTGCTGGCCCCGGTCTGACCGGACTGCTGCCGAAACGTGCCCGTGCTGGCACGACGAATCGAAGCCAGCGGGATCCCCACCGTGGTGGTGACGATGATGCCGGCGGTGGCCGGACACATGCTGGCGCCGCGGGTGCTGGGAGTGGAGTTCCCGTTCGGCCACTCCTTCGGACCGCCCCACGACCGATCGCTCCAGATGGCGGTGCTGTCCACGGCGCTGCGCCTCTTGGCGGGTGCGAGTGGACCGGGAGCGCGCGTCGACATCGACGTCGAGTGGCCCGTTCCGGTCAAGGAGGCCTACCGCAGCTGGCAGCCCGCCGAACCCAGCCCGATCGTCGCCATGCTGATGGGCCGCCAATAGCGGCGGGCCCCCGGGTCCTGCCGACCTCGCCCGCCGCGTGCCGTGGGGACCACAGCCCCACGCCACCCGGCCATCCGCGAGGGGTGCGACCCTTTAAGCCTCGGCGGGAGCGCCGTCCCCCGATGGGGCGCCGGCCGGGTCCTCGACCGGCTCGCCCGTGTGATGGGACACGACGGACTTCACCAGCGCGACGGCGGCCCAGGCCACGGCCATGCCCACGAAGATCCGGGCCAGGGCGGCACCCGGGTCGATCTGGCCGCCCATGGCGCCCTTGACGGTAGGCAGGGCCAGCAGGAGCCCGACGGCTAGGACCAGAGGTGTCATCTCAGTCAGGCGGCGGCGCGCAGGCGTCCGGCCAGCAGCGCCGTCCAGGCCTCGGGCGAGGCGAGCTGCCCGTCGAGCAGCGCCACGGGGATCCCGGTGCCGAGCACGGCGGCGGGACTGGTGGTGGCGTCGACATCCTCGAGGGCCAGGGCGTCGACCTGTCCCACGGCGTCGGACCACGCCGCCACGTCCTCCGGCTTGCGGGTCGCCTCGACGACACCCCAGACCGCGGCGGGCTGCAGGGCCTCGATGACGTTGTTGGCCCAGGTCTCCCGCCCCGAGCCGGGGGCGGCGGCGATCGACACGACCGTCGGCCTGGTCCGGGCGGCCCACTCCTCGGCATGCGACTCCGCCGCCGCGCCACACCCGATCACCATGCGCTGCGATCCGGCCTCGCCCACGTCGGCGGGGGAGGCGATCACGACGTCGGCGGGGTCGAGTCCGATGCTGAGGGCCAGCCGGGAGGCCAGGACGAGCGCCCGGTCGGCGGCCCCGATGACTGCCATCACCTCGCCCGGCTGCAGGCAGACCGGCGGGGCCATGGGCATCCGGGACAGCGCCCGGTACAGCGCCGGGACCAGCCCCAGGCGCCCGTCAGCGGGCAGAAGCGAGGTGGGCAGTCCCATGCGCTTGAGCGCGGGCCGGGCCCGCGCCGGCGTGATGCCGTTGAGCCCCGCCTTGGCATCGGCGGGCGGGAGGGGGACGGCCTGCAGCTCGGCGAGCACGGCCCGGCGCTCCTCGGCCACGGCGGTCCCGGTCGGGAGCATCGGCTCCGCCGCAGCAAGCGCCGGATGCAGATCCTGGGCGTCGGTCAGGTCGATCTCTCCCTCGATCACGTCGGCCTCGGGTTGCGTCTCGGCCATCTCGGGCCGGGTCAAGGCGGGCCCGGCCATCTCGGGCTCGGCCATCTCGGGCTCGGCCATCTCGGGCCCGGCCATCTCGGGCCCGGTCATCTCGGGCTCGGCCATATCAGCCTCGGTGAGGTGGATCTCGGCCCTCTCGACGTCGGCCATCTGCGCCTCGTCGATCTGCGCCTCGTCGATCCAGGCCTCAGCCGAAGCCGGCTCGCTTGCAGTCTCGGCCATGGCGCGCGCCGCGGACATCTGGCGGAGCAGCGCGGTGAGGTCCTCGTCGGCCACGGCGTCGACCTGGGTCGGCGCCGGCGTGGGGTCGGCGGCCGGGACCGTCGCCACCGGTGCCGGCTCGGCTTCCGCCACCGGCTGGGCGTTCTCGGTCAGGCGGCGGAGCACCTCGGCAAACGGCGCGCCCTCGGTCGAGGGCACCGGCACCTTCCGCTCCCCCGCGTCCGGCGCAGCCGGCGCGGGCGCGATGCGTGCCGCCCGACGCCGTGCCGAGAGCAGGGTCGGACGGGAGACCGGCTCCTCGGGCCCGTCCACGACCACCTGGTACGTCTCCCGGGAGAAGAAGCCGCCGACGCCTCCGCGCCGCACCTTCTCGGCCGAGATGATCTGGGCCGACGGCCCCAGCTCCGACTGGATCCGGGCCAGGACCTTCTGGATGTCGGGACCCTCAAACCGTCGCCGCGACAGCAAGGTTCACCACTCCAATCTTGTCGGGACGGACATACGGCCCGAGCTCGTTGACGGACATGACAGGTAGCCGGGGGGCCGCCGCCCGCACCAGGCGGTGAAGGGCGGGGCGCAGACGCCCCGTGCAAAGAAGCACCGGGCTGGTGCCCTCGGCCTCGGCGGCCTGGGCCCGGGCGGCCACCTCCACCACGAGGGCCTCGGCCAGGCCGGGGTCGATGGCG
>DASUHN010000414.1 GCA_036273495.1 Acidimicrobiales bacterium
TACGACACCTACGAGACGGCGGACGGCCGCTACGTGTCGGTGGGCTCGATCGAGCCCCAGTTCTACGCCGAGCTGCTGCGGATCACCGGCCTCGACAAGGAGGACCTCCCCGGCCAGCTGGACCGGGGGCAGTGGCCGGCCCTCAAGGCCCGGCTGGCCGAGGTGTTCCGGACCCGCACCCGGGACGAGTGGTGCGAGGCGATGGAGGGGACCGACGTGTGCTTCGCCCCCGTGCTGTCGATGTCGGAGGCGCCGGACCACCCCCACAACCGCCACCGGGAGACCTTCGTGGAGGTGGCCGGGGTGGTCCAACCGGCCCCCGCCCCCCGGTTCAGCCGCACCCCGGGCGGCGTGTCGCGGCCCCCGGTGCACGCCGGCCAGGACTCCGAGGCGGTCCTGGCCGACCTGGGCTTCTCCGCCGCCGAGGTGGCCGAGCTGAAGGGCTCGGGGGCGGTCCGGTAGGGCGCCGGCAGGTGCCGGTGCGCCGCCCGGCGGGTATGACGTTAAAATTGACGGAAGCGTCAGTGACCCCCGTCACAGCGCGCCAGCTCACCAGTCCAGAAGGGGGCTTCGGATGAAGCGGATGCTTTCGGTCGACGACCTGGCCCGGGATGACCGGTTCACCCGGACCCGTATCGAGGACACCATCTTCGACCCGCGCAACGCCGTCGCGCTCGACAACCGGGACAACCCGTTCAAGCCGACCGACCCCGACGCCCCCGACTCGGCCCGCCAGCTGATGCACGGGATCTTCATGGGTGAGATCCAGGCCCTCGAGGGCGCCGGGCGCACCTGCTACGACTTCGAGGTGGGCGCCGGGTCCGAGGAGGTCCCGTACGCGCTCAAGCTCGACATGGCCCGCCAGTGCTGGGACGAGGCGCGCCACACCGAGATCTCGGTGAAGCTGGTCGAGCACATGGGCTCGTCGGTGGGCGAGTTCGCCGAGCAGACCTTCCTGTTCGAGGCGTCGTGCAACGCCGATCCCGTGCTCCGGCTGACCGGGGTCAACCGGGCCCTCGAGGGCCTGGCCATCGACGTGTTCAACACCATGCGCGAGTTCGGCAACGCCATGTCCGACCCGGTGCTGTTCTTCTGCGAGGACTGGATGCTGGCCGACGAGGTGACCCACGTGAAGATGGGCTCGGACTGGTTGCGCCGCATCACCGAGAACGACAAGGAGCGCCAGAAGCGCGCGCTCGAGTTCCAGCGCACCGTCGACAAGCTGTTCAGCCTGGGTGGCTTCCGCGGTGAGGGGGACGAGAATCCCATCCACCTCGCCCGCAAGTTCCGCGACATGGCGGGGTTCAGCGAGGCGGAGATCCGGGAGCTGGTCGACGTGGCCGCCGAGGCGCAGGCCGAGGTGATGGCCATGGCTGCCGCCGCCCAGCAGGCTCAGGCCGCGCCCACCGCCGCCGCCGACTAAGCGGTCAGAGGTTCACCACCGGGCAGGTGAGGGTGCGGGTGATCCCGTTGACCATCTGCACCTTGCTCACCACCATCCGGCCCAGCTCGTCCACCGAGTCGGCCTCGGCGCGCACGATCACGTCGTAGGGGCCGGTCACGTCCTCGGCCGAGACGACGCCGGGGATCCCGGCGACCTCGGAGGAGACCTGGGCCGCCTTGCCGACCTCGGTCTGGATGAGCACGTAGGCGAAAACGGCCAAGTCGGGACCTCCTAGGTCGCGCCCGGGGCCCCCCGAGCGGACCGGAGACTAACCGTCCAGGCGCTTGGCGAGGGCGTCCAGCTCGTCGCGGAGCGCCGGCGGGACGCGGTCCCCGAAGCGGTCGTAGTGCTCGGAGATGAGCGGTAGCTCCCGCCGCCATTCCTCGGCGTCGACGCTCAGCAGCTCGGTCATGTCCGTGTCGGACACCTTGAGCCCGGTGGTGTCGAGGGCCCCCGGAGCGGGCACCCGGCCGATCGGGGTGTCGACGGCGTCACCGCCACCCGCCACCCGCTCGAAGATCCACTCCAGCACCCGGCTGTTCTCCCCGTATCCGGGCCACAGCCAGCGCCCGTCGGCGCCCTTGCGGAACCAGTTGACGTAGAAGATCCGCGGCAGCTTGCCGGCGTCGGGCGCGCTGCCCCCGAGCCGCAGCCAGTGGGCGAAGTAGTCGGCCATGTTGTACCCGCAGAACGGGAGCATGGCGAAGGGATCCCGCCGGAGGTTGCCCACCGCTCCCGCCGCGGCGGCGGTGGTCTCCGACGCCATGATCGAGCCGAGGAACACGCCGTGCTGCCAGTCGAAGGCCTCGAAGACGAGGGGGACCACCGAGGCCCGCCGCCCGCCGAACAGGATGGCCGAGATCGGGACTCCCTCCGGGCTCTCCCATTCCGGGGCGATGGCGGGATCCTGGCTGGCGGGGGCGGTGAAACGGGAGTTGGGATGGGCGGCAGGCGTGCCGCTGGCCGGCGTCCAGTCGTTGCCCCGCCAGTCGGTCAGGTGCTCGGGGGGCTGCTCGGTGAGCCCCTCCCACCAGACGTCACCGTCGTCGGTGAGGGCGGTGTTGGTGAAGATGCAGTTCCCGTCGAGGGTCAGCAGGGCGTTGGGATTGGTCTTCTCCGACGTCCCGGGCGCCACGCCGAAGAACCCGGCCTCGGGGTTGATGGCGTACAGGCGGCCGTCGGGACCGAACTTCATCCAGCAGATGTCGTCCCCGACGGTCTCCACCTTCCAGCCCGGGAGGGTCGGCACCAGCATCGCCAGGTTGGTCTTCCCGCACGCCGATGGGAAGGCGCCGGTGATGTAGCGGGTCTTCCCGGCCGGAGACGTGAGCTTGACGATCAGCATGTGCTCGGCCAGCCACCCGTCGTCCCGGGCCATCACGCTGGCGATCCGCAGGGCAAAGCACTTCTTCCCCAACAAGGCGTTGCCGCCGTAGCCCGATCCGTACGACCAGATCTCCCTGGTCTCGGGGAAATGGACGATGTACTTGTGCTCGTTGTTGCACGGCCACGCCACGTCGGCCTGGCCCGGACCGAGGGGTGCTCCCACCGAGTGCATGCACGGCACGAACTCCCCGTCGTCCCCCAGCACCTCGAGGGCGCCCTTGCCCATGCGGGTCATGATCCGCAGGCTCACCGCCACGTACGGCGAGTCGGTGATCTCGACGCCGATGTGGGCGATCGGAGAGCCCAGTGGACCCATCGAGAACGGGACCACGTACATGGTCCGGCCCTTCATCGACCCGCGGAACAGATCGTGCAGGGTGGCGCGCATCTCGCCCGGGTCCCGCCAGTTGTTGGTCGGGCCGGCGTCGTCGGGTCGGGACGAGCAGATGAACGTGCGGTCCTCCACCCGCGCCACGTCGGCGGGGTCGGAGCGGGCCCAGTAGCTGTTGGGCCGCTTGGCCTCGGACAGGCGGGTGAACGTCCCCGAGTCGACCAGCAACTGCGTCAGGCGGTCGTACTCCTCGGCCGAGCCGTCACACCACTCCACCCGGTCGGGGGTGGTGAGCTCGGCCATCTCCTCCACCCACCGGAGGAGGCCGGCGTGCCTCGTTGGGGCCTGCGTGCTGGACAACTCAACACCTCGTGTCTCGTCCCGCGCTCCGTTGCGGGGGCTGATCCGTTGCACAGATCGTACGGCCGCTGCCTCATCGGGCCCCAATCGGCGTCCGGATCGAGGACCTACGCTGGCCGGGGTGAGCCCGGTGCGGGGTGAGCTGGAGATGGTGACCCTCCTGGCGGCCCGCCTCCCTCCGCCGCCGGCGGGAGAGGTCTGGATAGGTGACGACGCCGCCGTGTTTTCGGCACCCGACGGCTCAATCCTCCTGACGATCGACACCGTCGTGGACGGGGTCCATTTCCGCCAGGACCTGGTCGGCCTGGACGACGCCGGCTGGAAGGCCCTGACCACCAGCGTCAGCGACGTGGCGGCCATGGGCGGGCGGCCCCTGCGGGCGGTGGTGGCCGCCACCGTCCCCGACGCCTCCGTGCTCGAGCCCGTCTACGCGGGTCTCCTGGCCGCCGCCGAGGAGTGCGGGTGCCCGGTCGTCGGAGGGGACCTCACCGCCGGGCCCGTCCTGGTCCTCACCGTTGCCGTGACCGGTCACGTCCCGGCCGGGGAGCCCCCGGCGGTCCTCCGCTCCGGGGCCCGGGCCGGGCACCTGATCTGGGTGACCGGGCCCCTGGGTTCCTCCGCCGCAGGCCTGGAGGCGCTGCAGGTGGGGGAGCGGGAGGGGGGCCAAGCGGCCGCCCTGGTCGCCGCCCACCTCCGCCCCCGGGCCCGGCTGGCCGAGGGCCGGGTGGCCCGGCTGGCGGGCGCCTCGTCCATGATCGACGTGTCCGACGGGCTGGGCCTCGACCTGGCCCGGCTCGGCCGGGCGTCAGGGGTGGCCGCCCGGCTGGACGAGGCCCCGGTGGCCCCGGGCGCGACGCTCGAGCAGGCCCTGGGCGGGGGGGAGGACTACGAGCTGGTGTTCACCGCCGCGCCCGGCGTCGACATGGCGTCGGCGTTCGAGGGTGCGGGTCTGGGCGCGCCCCTCCCGATCGGACGGTGCGAAGCAGGAGAGGCGGGAGCGGTGTTCCTGGCCGGCCGGCGGCTCGAGGCCACCGGCTACCAGCACTGGGAGAGCTAGGAGGCGGTGGCGGCCGGGCCCCGCGGGGCCTTCTGCACCTTGCCCGCCCGCAGGCAGGACGTGCAGACGGTCAGCCGCTTGGGGCTGCCGTTGACCAGGGCCCGCACGCGCTGGATGTTGGGGTTCCACCGGCGCTTGGTCCGGCGGTGCGAGTGGCTGATCGACATGCCGAAGGAGGGGTGCTTTCCACACACCTCACAGACCGCTGCCATGACGCGCACCCTCCACTCGGGACCTCGGGGGACAGCCGGGAAGAGTAGCACCCACCACTAGGCTGCCCGGTCGTGCAGACGCTCGAGCGGCTGGCCGCGCCCGACCTCGTGGCCACCGTGACGAGCTATCGCGACGCTCTCCGGGCCAACCAGGACGCCATCAACCGCCTCAACGTGTACCCCGTCCCCGACGGGGATACCGGGACCAACATGGCCCTCACCCTCGAGTCGGTGGTGGCGGAGATCGACGGGCTCAACGGCTCGGCCGGATCGTCCGGCGCCGACATGAAGGCGGTGTGCAAGGCGATCAGTCACGGCTCGCTCATGGGGGCGCGCGGCAACTCGGGGGTCATCCTGTCCCAGGTGCTGCGGGGCCTCGCCGATGGGTTCTCCCCGGTCGACGCCGTGGGTCCCGCCGAGGTGGCGGCGGCTCTGGGAGCGGCGAGCGACGCCGCCTACAAGGCGGTGATGCGCCCGGTGGAAGGGACCATCCTGACCGTCGTGCGGGAGGCGGCCGAGGGGGCGCGGGATGCGTCCGAGCGAGGTGGGGGCCTGGTCGAGATCCTCGACGCCGCCCGCCAGAGGGGCGGCGAGGCCCTCGACCGGACGCCCGAGCTCCTGCCGGTGCTGAAGCAGGCCGGGGTGGTGGACGCCGGCGGGGCGGGCCTGCTCCTGCTGTTCGACGCCTTCCTGGCCGTGACCGCGGGCCGTCCCCTCGAGACCCGCTTCGCCGGACCGGCGGCGGGGACGGAGGGGGCCAGGCCGGCGGCCGACTCCGGCGCCGGCGGCCACCGGGACGGGGACGGCGACGTCTCCGGCCTCCGGTACGAGGTGATGTACCTCCTGGAGGCGGCCGACGACGCCGTCCCGGGCTTCCGGGACGTGTGGGCCGGCATAGGTGACTCGATCGTCGTGGTCGGGGGGGACGGGCTGTGGAACTGCCACATCCACACCGACGACATCGGCGCCGCCGTCGAGGCGGCGCTCGATGCCGGCCGGCCGCGCAACATCCGGGTCACCGACCTTCTCGAGCAGGTGGAGGAGGAGCGGTGGGTGCGCGAGGCCGAGGGCCAGGACAGCGACGAGTGGGTGGGTGACCCGCCCACCACCGCCGTCGTGGCGGTGGCCACTGGGGGCGGGGTGCGCCGGATCTTCCGGTCGCTCGGAGTGCACCAGGTCGTGGCGGGGGGCCAGTCGATGAACCCGTCGACGGCGCAGATCCTCGAGGCGGTGGAGGCGGCCCCGAGCGACGAGGTCGTCGTGCTGCCCAACAACAAGAACATCATCCCGGTGGCCGAGCAGGTGCGCGAGCTGACCACGAAGGAGGTGCGGGTCGTCCCGACGACCGGCATCCCCGAGGGGTTTGCCGCCCTACTGGCCTACGACCCCGAGGCCGAGGGGGCCCAGAACGAGGAGGCCATGCGGGAGGCGGCGGGGCGGGTGGTCTCCGGGGAGGTGACCCGGGCCGTCCGCGCTTCGGACAGCTCCGCCGGGCCCATCTCGGACGGGGACTGGATCGGATTGTCGCGACAGGGCATCGAGGTGGTTGCTCCCGACCTGGCGGACGCGGCCCGTCAGCTGCTCGACAAGCTGGTGTCGGACGACCACGAGATCGTCTGCATCATCGAGGGGGAGGGCTCGGCGCCGGCGCAGACCCGCCAGCTCACCGAATGGCTGGCCCAGCACCATCCCGGCGTGGGCCACGAGGTGCACCACGGGGGCCAGCCGCTGTACCCGTACCTGTTCAGCATCGAATAGTGGCTCGGACCCTGCCCGAGCTGGCCGAGATGCCGGTTACCCGGATCAACGGGATCGGGCCCAAGAACGCCGAGGCTCTGGCCGAGATGGGGATCACCTCGATCCTCGACCTGATCACCCACTACCCGCGTCGCTGGCACGACCGCACCCGCCAGTCGGCGATCAGCGAGCTCCGGGTGGGGGAGGAGGTGGCCGTGGTGGCCACCGTCCGCACGGCGTCGTCGCGGCGCACCCGGCAGGGCCGGTTCATCGCCGAGCTCAACCTGTTCGACGGCACCAGCTATCTCAAGTGCACGTTCTTCAACCAGGGATGGCGGGTGCGCCAGCTCCCTGTCGGCACCGAGGCCATCTTCTTCGGCAAGGTCGACATGTACAAGGGCCGCCGGCAGATGACCAATCCGCTGGTCGACCTGGTGGGAGACCGGACGGGACGGATAATCCCGATCTACCCGCAGTCCGAGAAGGCCGACGTCCACACCCGCGATCTGGCGCCGTGGATAGCCGA
>DASUHN010000415.1 GCA_036273495.1 Acidimicrobiales bacterium
TCATGCGACCTCCTCGTCGAATCGGTTGATGGGGTGGTCGAGCACCGACCACAGGTACTGCACCGCGTAGGCCCGCCACGGGCGCCACCCGGCCGACCGGGCGGTCAGGGCCGCGGCCGAGTCGGGCAGGCCGAGGGCTCCCGCCGCCCTCACCGCCCGGTCCCGGGAGTGGAGTCCGTGGCGGGCCTATGCCGTCCAGTACCTGTGGTCGGCCCTCGACCACCCCATCAACCGATTCGACGAGGAGGTCGCATGACGATCCTGACCACCACCTACGACAGCCCCATCGGCGTGCTGACGCTCACGTCCGAGGACGGTTACCTCACCGGCCTGTACATGGACGACCAGCGCCACGCACCCAGCGGGTCCGACAAATGGGTTCGCGACGACACCGCCTTCGACGACGTGCTGAGCCAGCTCGACGCCTACTTCTCGGGTCGGATGAAGGATTTCGACGTGCCGCTGCGGATGCAGGGGACCGAGTTCCAGCGCCGGGTCTGGGAGGGCCTGACCCGGATCCCCTACGGCGAGACGTGGAGCTACGCCCAGCTGGCCGGGAAGGTCGGCAATCCCAAGGCGTGCCGCGCCGTCGGCCTGGCCAACGGCCGCAACCCGGTGGCCGTCATCGTCCCGTGCCACCGGGTCATCGGGGCCAACGGCACCCTCACCGGGTACGGCGGCGGGCTCGACCGCAAGCGCTGGCTCCTGGACCACGAGACCCGCAACCGCCCCGCCTGAGGGCGGCCGCTCAGAGGTCTTCGAGCGTGAAGTCCCCGGCCGGCTGGGTCCCCGCCGTTCCGTCGGACGGAGCCGGCTGTGACGGGGCCGGCTGGGGCCCGGTGGTCGTGAGGTCGATCGGGCCGTTCTCGGTGGCCTGGGCGTCGAGGGCCGCCAGCGCCTTCTCGACCACGTCGTGGGCGCCGTTCTGGCGCTGCTCGGCGTAGTAGGCGGCGCCCAGGTCCCGCAGCAGCGCGTCGCCGGCGCGCTTGGACTGCATGGCGCCGAACTTCGACTGCATCTGGACCGAGCCCTCCTGCGCTTTCGCCGCGACCTGCTCGGCCTGCGCCTTCAGCTTGTCCATCAGTCCCACAGTTCACTCCTCTCATGCGGCGATCGCCGCCAACGGCCGGTACGACTACCTGATTCCTCCGAGGATGCCGCCGATCCCGGAGCGCGACCTCTCCTCCCCGGCGTCTCCCATCAGCTTCTCCAGCGCGCCCACGAGGCCGTGGACGTTCACCGACTGCAGGATGACCGTCCCGTCCCCCTCGAGGGTGGCCAGGTTGACGCCCTCCCCTCCGAACATCGCGGTCATGGCCGTCTTGGCGTTGAGGCCGCCGATGTACTCCACGCTGTAGCGGACGGTGTCCTCGAAGCCGACGATGCTGCCGGTGTGCACCTGGATCTTGCCGCCGTACTTGGCCGGGTTGAGCTCGATGAAGTTCCCCGCCGCCGCCACGAACAGCGTCCCCCGACCGGTGAACTTCTCCAGTATGAAGCCGGCGCCTCCGCGCCGGCCCGTCCGCAGGCCGGTGAAGGCGATGTCGAAATCGACGCTCGACTCGGCCGCGATGAGTGCGTCCTTCTCGGTGAACCAGCCGATGCTGCCGTCCAGCTCGATGGCGCGCAGCTCACCGGGCAGGCCGCCGGCAAAGGCCACCAGGCCGTTGCCGCCCGAGGCCGTGAAGTACTGGAACGCCAGGCTCTCACCGGCCAGGACCCGCTTGCCGACCTCCATCGCCTTGCCCAGGAGGCCGCCGCCCGCGCCGGAGCCGCCCGACCCGGACGCATCGGTGGCCGGCTTCGACAGCCGGGTCTCCAGCGAGACGTTGGTCGTCTTCCAGATGAACTTCCCCGCCTCGGCGTACACGGTCTGCCCGGCATCGAGCTGGCACACGACCATCTGCATGGCGTTGCCCACGAGCTTGTGCTCCACCGCCACCCGTGCCTCCTTCCGCCCTCTTGGGGCGAGGGTACCGCCGGCGCGCCGTCGTGAGGCCGGTGACTTAGCGGGCAATTGCCTCATATCTCCAGATTCAGGTCAGGGGAAAGGATTGGTCGGGGGCCGCGGTGAATTACCTCCGCCGAACACAACTGATTGCCGCGTCCATCACGGCGCCGGAGGGAGACCATGCAGGTACGCAAGAGCTACGCATTTCTCGGCGCGGGCGCCCTGGCCGTGACCGGCGCCCTGGCGGCGGTTACCCCGGGCGCGACGGCACGCCCGACCACCTGGGCGGCGACGCACACCCAGGCCCTCAACCTCAACGCACGCGCCCTGGGGGCGGCGCCCGAGGGCCAGTCGCTCAGTCTGGGCGTGGCGCTCCCGCTGCGGAACAAGGCGGCTCTCGACCGGCTGGTGCAGGCGCAGTCGACCGGCTCGCACGCCCCGCTCACCCCGGCCCAGGTGAACGCCGAGTTCGGCCCGACGTCCGCCACGATCAACGCGGTGGAGGGGTATCTCACCTCGGAGGGGTTCACGGGGGTGAGCGCGGCGCCCAACGGGCTGCTGG
>DASUHN010000416.1 GCA_036273495.1 Acidimicrobiales bacterium
CAGCCCCCATCACCGCCCACGCACCCGGCGCCGCCACGGGCGCGGCGGCCCCGACGACCGTGCCCGCCGGTCCGGTGCAGCGGATCTGCGAGCCGGGCTCGTCGTCGGACGCGCACTCGCACGTGGTCCCGCCGTCCCCGAAGGAGCTGGAGAAGCTGGCCCGCCTCCTCTTCCCCGTCCTCCGCCACGAGCTGCGGGCCGGCCTCCGGGAGGACCGCGACCGCTCCGGCCTCCTTACCGACATGTACGGCACCTGGTGAGAGCAGGTAGGCGACGATGAGCTTCCTCGGCAACGTCGGGAACATGAAGAACGACCTGTCGGCGTCGGCGGGCCTGAGCAACCCCAACCTCGATCCCGGCCTCAGCGTGTTCTTCGAGGTGAACATCGATCGCAGCCTTCTCGGGGCGTGGTCGAAGTGCACCGGCCTCGGTATCGAGCTGGAGGTCGACTCCCGCACCGACGGCGGCATGGGACTGTTCATGCACCAGCTGACCGGACGCTTCAAGTACACCAACCTGCAGCTGTCCCGGCCGATCTGCGCCGAGACCAGCATGGTCATGGCGTGGCTGTCGAGCTTCAGCATGCTCGGCAGCGGCACCACCGCGACCATCACCGCCCTCGACCCCGCCGGCAAGACGATCCTCTGCTGGGACCTCTACGGAGTGGTGCCGGTGCGCTGGACCGGGCCCGAGTTCGACATCAACAGCCTCCAGGTGGCCACCGAGACCCTCGAGCTGGCCTACCAGGGGTTCCTCTAAGGAGACGGTCGTGACCGACTGGTCGAGCACCGCACAGGACGTCGGCGTACAGGCCGGCAAGATGGCGATGAGCCAGCTCGTGTCGGCGCGCCTGGTGGCGGCCACCGAGCCGCCCGAGGAGATCACCTGCCGGATCAACCCCAACGAGTTCTCGATCCAGAAGTCCGCCAACCTGCACACCGACAACCAGGTCGGCGACGTCAAGGAGGGGATGACCACATACAACGGTCCGTCCCCCAGCACGCTCAGCGTGAGCCTGCTGTTCGACGACACCGGGCTATCCGGCGCCGTCGGGGTGGCGCAGAGCGTGCCCGTGTGCGTGGCGATGCTGCTCTCCTGGACCGAGCCGACGCCCGCCAGCGAGCTGATCGGTCCTCCCATGCCCCCGATCGTGGACTTCTCGTGGGGCGCCACCCAGCACTTCCTCGGCAACGTGGAGAGCGTGCAGGTGTCCTACAAGCTGTTCCGCCTGGGCCTGCCGGTGCGTGCCGAGGTCAGCCTGACCATGCGGTCGATCTCCACGCCCCTGCCGATGACCAACCCCACCAGCGGCGGCCTCGTCCCGCGCAAGAGCCGGGTCGTGGTGGAGGGTGACAGCCTGGCGTCGATTGCCCACCGCACCTACGGCAAGGCGGCGGCGTGGCGCTCGGTGGCCGAGGTCAACGGCATCGACGACCCCAGCCGGCTGCGGATCGGCGCCGAGCTGCTCCTGCCGGACCGCTCCGAGGTGGAGCTGCCCCGCCGATGAGCACGCTGACCGGGATCAACTCCGTACAGGCGTACGTCGAGATCGACGGCGCTCCCCTCGACCCGATCGTGGCGGGGTACCTGATCGAGGCCGAGGTGGACTCGAGCCTGTTCCTCCCCGACCAGGCCAAGCTGGTCTTTCAGGGCGGGCCCGACCTGATCCTGACGGCCGGGGTGATCACTATCGGCGTGATCCTCACCATCCAGGTGGAGACGGGCGAGGTCCCGATGCCGCTGTTCACCGGCGAGGTGACGGCCCTCGAGCTCGACTACGGCCCCACCGGTTCGCGGACCATCGTCCGCGGCCTCGACATGAGCCACCGCCTGATGAAGGGCACGGCCACGCGTGCCCTGCCCGACATGGTGGCCTCCGAGGCGGTGGCGCTGATCCTCGGGGAGGCCGAGGTCCTCCCGGGCGAGATCATCCCCACCGCCACCCCCTACCTGCAGCTCAACCAGGCCAACGTGAGCGACTGGGTGTTCATCCAGCAGCTGGCCGAGCTCGAGGGCTACGACGCCTACATGGACGCCGAGGGGTTGTTCAACTTCTGCCCGAGCGGGATCGCCGAGGAGGGCCTGCCCCCGGTCATGAGCTACGAGGAGCCGGTGGTGTCGGGGACCCAGCTGGTCCTCGGCAAGAACCTCCTGCGGCTCAAGGCGTCGGTCACCGGCGCTGACCAGGTGGGCGTGGTCCAGGTGCGGGGCTGGGACCCCATCGAGGGCATCGAGGTGATCGGCGAGGCGCCCGCCATCACCACCGCCGTGCAGAGCGTCGACCCGGCGGTGGAGCCCGCCGCCATCGGGGAGATGCTCGGGGGCGTCCAGTTCGTCGTGACCGACCGCAACTACCCCAACGAGGGGGCGGCGGAGACCCGGGCGCGCGCCGTGGCCTCGCAGATCGCCAGCTCGTCCATCGAGATGTACGGGGAGTGCTACGGGTCGCCGTCGGTAGTGGCCGGCAGCAACGTCAGCCTGGGGATGGCGGGGATCCCGTTCGACGGGATGTACGTCGTATCGGAGGCCAAGCACCGCTTCATCCCCGGTTCGTCCGGCTACACCACCTGGTTCACCATCGGCGGGCGCCGGAACCGGTCGCTGCTGGCCCTGTCCAGCCCGGGGGGCGGCGGGGGCGGGACCCATGCCGTGCGCCCGACCATCCCCGGCGTGGTGGTGGCCGAGGTGGTCGACTCCGAGGACCCGCTCGAGCTGGCCCGGGTCAAGGTCCGCTTCCCGTGGCTGGACGACATGTACGTGTCGGACTTCGCCCGCGTCCGCCAGGACCACGTCACCGAGGGCTCGGGATGCCTGTGGATCCCCGAGGTCGGCACCGAGGTGCTGGTGGCGTTCGACCGGGGGGACATCAACTCCCCGTACGTGCTCGGGTGCCTCTACAACATGACCATGCCGCCGATACCGCCGCCCGACGTCGAGGGTCTGGTGAACGAGCGGCGCATCCAGTCCCGCATGCGCCACATGATCCAGTTCCAGGACGGCGAGGAGGCCCAGGGGATAACCCTGATCTCCGGCGAGGAGGACTGCCTCATCCGGATCGACGCCATGGAGCAGGCCATCCAGATCGTGTCCGCCGGCATGATCAACGTGGAGGCGGCGGCCGAGCTCTCCATCACCGCCGGGGGGGACATCTCGATCACCACCGAGGGCGCCCTCACCCTGGAGGGCGGCGAGGTGGCGATCAACGGCGAGTCGCTCAACCTCTCCGGTGAGGGTGACGTCACCGTCACGGCCGAGGGCGCGGTCATGGTGGCGGGCAGCGTGATCATGCTCGGGGAGGGCTGAGCCGTGGCCGAGCAGTTCGTGGGCAAGGGGTGGGCGTTTCCCCTGGGCACGTCGAGCGGGGGCGGCATTGCCCTGGCCAGCTCCGACGACGAGCTCGAGCAGGCCATCCACCTGATCCTGGCCACCGCCAAGGGAGAGCGTCCCATGCGCCCGGAGTTCGGGTGCGCCATCCACGACTACCTGTTCGACCCCGCCGACATGACCACCGCCGGCCGGCTCAAGGCGGCGGTCGAGGCGGCGCTGGCCATGTGGGAGCCGCGCATCGAGGTGATGACCGTCGACGTGACCGTCGACGTGGTGCAGCGCAACTGCATGTACATCGACATCCGCTACGCGAAGAAGGGCACCTACGACCCCCGCAGCCTGGTGTTTCCCTTCTACGTGATTCCCGAGGAGGACTGACGGTGGCGCTCCCCGCCCCCAATCTCGACGACCGCCGCTTCCAGAACCTCGTCGACGACGCCAAGCGCCTGGTCCAGAAGCGCTGCCCGGAGTGGACCGACCACAACGTCTCCGATCCCGGCGTCACCCTGATCGAGGCCTTCGCCTACATGGTCGACCAGCTGCTGTACCGGGTGAACCGCGTCCCGGACAAGAACTACGTGCGCTTCCTCGACCTCATCGGGGTGAAGCTGTTCCCGCCGACCCCGGCGCGCACCGACGTCACCTTCTGGCTGTCCACGCCCCAACCGGTGTCGATCGACGTGAGGGCCGGGAGCGTCGTCGCCACGCCGCGCGGGGACCAGGCCAACCCGGCCGTGACCTTCACGACCGCCGCCGACCTCGAGCTGGTGAACTGCGAGCGGGACTTCCTCTGCTCGGTCCTGGCCGACGGGAGCTGGCGCAACCACACCGACACCATCGCCCTCGACGAGGTGGCCGCCTTCGCCGAGCAGCCCGCTCCCGGTGACGCCCTCCTGATCGGGCTGACGGCGGCGGTGCCCTCGTGCGCGGTGAGCCTGCGCCTGGCGTGCGGCACCGAGGGTGTCGGTGTCGATCCCGCCCACCCGCCGATCGCGTGGGAGGCCTTCGACGGCACGGACTGGCTGCCGTGCGAGGTCGACCGGGACACCACGGGCGGGTTCAACCAGAACGGGGAGGTGGTCCTCCACGTCCCCGCCGGCCACCAGATGGCGCTGGTCCGCCAGCTGCGGGCGGGCTGGCTCCGGGCCCGGCTGCTGGAGCCGGTCGAGGGTCAGGCCTTCTACAGCCATTCCCCGAGCATCGGCCGCATCGACGCCGCCACCATCGGAGGGACGGTCGCGGCCATCCAGGGCGAGGTCATCGAGGGGGAGGACGTCGGCTTCTCCGAAGGCATCCCGGGCCAGCGCTTCGTCGTGCGTCGCACGCCCATCGTGCGCGCGGGGGAGCCGGTCACCCTCGAGGTGGCGGAGGGCGAGGGCTGGGAGACCTGGACCGAGGTCGAGCACTTTGCCCACAGCGGTCCCGACGACCGGCATTTCAGCGTCGACCCGGTCGTGGGCGAGATCGTTCTCGGGCCGGCGGTGCGCAACCCCGACGGCACCGTCACCCAGCACGGCTACGTGCCGCCTCCCGGTGCCGCCCTGCGCGTCGGCAGGTACTGGACGGGGGGTGGCAGGCGCGGGAACGTGGCGGCGGCGGCCATCCGGGTGTGCCGCACCACCATCCCGTTCGTGGCCCGGGTCGAGAACCGCTACGCGGCGCGCGGAGGGATCGACGGGGAGACCGTCGAAGAGGCGAAGGTCCGGGGGCCGATCACCCTGCGGACCATCGAGCGGGCCGTGACGGCCGAGGACTACGAGCACCTGGCCCGCCAGGCC
>DASUHN010000417.1 GCA_036273495.1 Acidimicrobiales bacterium
CCAGCGCCGGCGCCTCCAGGCCCGGCAGCTGCACCTCGCGACAGACGGGACGGCCGTTCGATTCGACGGCGGTGACGGCGGCGCTCGAACCGCTGGCGTCCCAGCTGGGCGCGGCCACCAGCACGTCGAGCCCGCAGGACCGCGCCGCGCCCACCAGCACCGCAATGCCGGGGCTGGTGGTCCCGTCGTCGTTGGTGACCAGCGCCCGTAGGCCAGGCGCGTGCCGGCCGGTCAGGAGCGGCGGAAGAGGCGCCGGACCCGGGCGGCCACACCGTCCATCACCAGCCCGGTGCCGATGGCCAGCATCCAGACGTCCTTGGCCACCGGGATGCCCTGGGGACTGGGACGGAGGCTGCCGTGCTCGCGCATGGCGGGGGTGCGGAGGTAGAGGCCGAGCAGCCCCCCGGAGAACGCCGTCAGGCCGGCCCCCGCCAGGGCCGGGGAGACGACGGGGGCCAGGAGGGCGGCCCCCAGGGCCACCTCGCTGGCCCCCAGCATGCGGGTGAAGGTCTGCGGGTCCATGGACTCGAACGCCGGATAGGCGTTGGCCGCCGCTCCGTGGACCTGCTTGTGGTGCTCCTCGTCGGTCTCCTTGAGCTTGCCGAGGCCGCTGTTGAGGATGAAGGCGCCGGTGGCCAGTCGAGCCGGGACGTGCCATGCACGTAGGACCATGTGAACCTCCGAAGGCGTGTTCTGGTGTCGGGTCTCAGAAACACCCATACCCGCCGGGCGTCCTCCCTCATCACCGGCGCCGGGCGTGCCGTAGGGTCCCCAGGTGCGTCAGGCGGCCCGCCTCCTACCTGCGGCCGGGGCCCACGGCGGGGACGGGGCCAGGGTGGCCGCCGCCCTCGGCCTCGATCCGAGCTCGGTCCTGGACCTGTCGGCCAGCCTCAACCCGGCGGCCCCCGACCCCGCCGCCGTGGTGGGGCGCCACCTCGACCAGCTGGGCCGCTATCCCGACCCCACCCCGGCCGCCGGCGCCCTCGCCGACGCCATCGGCGCTCCGCCCGGGTCCGTCCTGCTCACCAACGGGGGAGCGGAGGCCATCGCCCTGGTCGCCGCCGTGCTCGGCGGCCGGGTCGAGGAGCCCGAGTTCTCCCTGCACCCCCGGGGCCAGGGGCCGCTGTGGCGGTCGGATCCCCACAACCCGACCGGGCTCCTGGCCGCGGCGGACGAGCGGGCAGGGGTCCGGGACGAGGCCTTCTACCCCCTCGCCACGGGGCGGTGGACCCGGGGGGATCCCGGCACGGTGGTCGTGGGCTCGCTCACCAAGCTGTTCGCCTGCCCCGGCCTCCGCCTCGGCTATGTGCTCGCCGACCCGGGCCTGGTGGCCGAGTTGAAGGCCCGCCAGCCCGCCTGGTCGGTCAACGCGCTGGCGGCGGGGGCCCTGCCCGACCTCCTGGCGAGCGCCGACCTGGCCCGCTGGGCGGCGGAGATAGCCGCCCTCCGCCGCGACCTCACCGACCTGCTCGCCCGCCACGGCCTCGACCCGGCTCCGTCGGACGCCAACTTCGTCCTCTGCCGCAACGCCACCGGCCTGCGCGAGCGCCTGGCCCCGCACGCCGTGGTCGTACGCGACTGCGCCTCGTTCGGCCTGCCCGGCCAGGCCCGCATCGCCGTCCCCCCGGCGGACGGGCTGGCCCGCCTGGCCGCGGCCCTCGAGCTCGCACTGGACCGGTGATCCGCAGCATCGCCGGGTTCCACCAGGACGAGGCCGGGGACTGGGTGGCCGAGCTGAGCTGCCTGCACAACCAGCACGTGCGCCACCGACCCCCGTTCCAGAACCGCCCCTGGGTGCTCGACCCGGAGGGCCGCAAGGAGCGGCTCGACTCTCCCATCGACTGCCCCCTGTGCGACCGGACCGAGCTCCCCGCCGACGTGTCGCTCCTCCGGGTGGCGGGACCGTGGACCCGGGACACCCTTCCCGCCGGCCTGCGCCGCCGCCACCGCACCGCCGCCGGCGTCTGGGGCGTGCTCTCGGTCACGGAGGGAACGGTCGGTCTGCGCATCGAGA
>DASUHN010000418.1 GCA_036273495.1 Acidimicrobiales bacterium
TGAGTTGTGGGCAATTCTGCTGGTTTCCGGCCCGGCGCGCGCGGATCCGCCCTACAGCTGCGGTGTTGGAACGCCCTCGGGCGGCGGACCCTCCCGCAGCGGGCGGATCAGGACCTCCTGGGCCACCGACGCCACGAGGGCGCCGGAACGCTCGTGGATCACCCCCCGGACCATCCCCCGGGCGCCGTGGTTGGCGAGGGCGTGGAGGTCGTAGAGCAGCCACTGGTCGGCCCGGACGGGCCGGTGGAACCAGACGGCATGGTCGAGGCTGGCCGGCATCATGGCGTCCCACGTCGTTCCCGGCCGCGGCGGCCGGGCCGCCATCACCACACCGAGGTCGGACATGAAGGTGAGGGCGCACGCGTGCATCAGCGGATCCGCCCCGACGTCCCGGGCCCGCAGCCACACCCGCCGGGTCGAGCGGTAGGTGCCGTCGGGCTCGGGCGGCGTCGGACCGACCTCGCGCAGCTCCAGATGGGAGAGGGCGCCGGAGCCCGAGAAGGGCCAGCCGGGTGGATCGAGGTCCTCCGGCGCGGGCACGTCGGCCGCCATCGGCAGCTCGTACTCCGGTCCGGGCTCGTCGCGGTGGAACGACGCCGAGAGGGTGAAGATGACCTCTCCGTCCTGGCGGGAGTCGACCCGGCGGGTGGTAAAGGAGCGCCCGTCGCGCGTGCGGTCGACGCCGTGCTCGATGGGGACACCGGGCCGGCCGGGGCGGACGAAGTAGGCGTGCAGCGAGTGGGGGGCGTGGTCGGGACGCACGGTGCGGGTGGCGGCGCGCAGGGCCTGGGCGGCCACCAGCCCTCCGAACACCCGCCCGCCCGGCCAGTCCCCGGGGTTGGGACCGACGAAGAGGTCGGTGTCCTCCTCGGCGAGTCCGAGGATGCGGTCGAACACGCGTCAGCCGCCGTCCACGCCGGCGATGACGAAGCGCCGGCACCGCGCGCACCACGCCGCCAGGCTGGCGTCGGGATCGGCGGGGTGGACGATGGCCCCGCAGCCCTCGCAGCGGTAGATGACCGCGGACCTCGTTTCGTCGGCTGGGCTCAACGCGACCTCGTGCTCGCAAGGGCGCCACATCTTTCCCGAGGCCGGTGGGGGCGTCGAATCGGCGCGAGAGACTGTCCCCCGTGAGATTGGAACCGGTGGCCCGCGCCGACGACCCGCGTCTGGCGGACTACGTGGCGCTGCGGGACCCGGTCCTGCGCCGGGCGCGGGAAACCGCTGCAGGTCTGTTCATCGCCGAGGGGACCCTCGTCGTCGAGCGCCTCCTGCACTCCCGCTATCCGGTCCGGTCCGTCCTCGTAACGGGGCGGGGGCTGCGGGTCCTCGGTCCGCTCCTCGAAGACCGCGACGTGACCGTGCACCTCGTCGAGCCCGCGGTGGCGCAACAGCTGACGGGCTACGACGTGCACCGCGGCGTGCTGGCGGCGGGCCAGCGTCTCGAGCTTCCTGACGCCGACGACGTGCTGGCCGCCACGACGACGGTCCTGGTGCTCGAGGACCTGACCGACCAGGTGAACCTCGGAGCGGTGTTCCGCAATGCCGCCGCCCTCGGGGCCGACGCCGTCCTCCTCTCGCCGCGCTGCTGCGATCCGCTCTACCGCCGCTCGGTGCGCGTGTCGATGGGCGCCGTCCTGACGGTCCCGCACGCCTACCTGCAGCCCTGGCCGGAGGCGCTGGGCGCCCTCGGCGGACTTGGCTTCTCCCTGGCGGCGATGACGCCCGAGCCGGGGGCGCGCCTGCTGGAAGCGGCGGCGCCCGGGCTGGTCGGAGATGGCGCCGGCCGGGTGGCGCTCGTGCTCGGGTCCGAGGGGCCGGGGTTGTCCGCCGCCGCCCGGGCGGCCTGCGACCATCACCTACGGGTCGGCATGGACGCGGGAATCGACTCGCTCAACGTGGCGACGGCGGCGGCCGTGGCCCTGCACTGTGTCCGCTCGGCCCGGCTCAGCCGTTACGGGGCAGATCCTTGAAGGCAACGGTGCGGTCGTTGCTCGGCTCCTTCGGCAGCCCGAGCACGCGCTCGCCGATGATGTTGTGCTGGACCTCGTCGGTCCCGCCGTAGATCGAGGGACCCTGGGTGAACAGAGCCATCTCGGTGACGAAGGCCGCGGCCGGGTTGCCGGTCAGCTTCTCGAGCTCGGGCCGCTGGGCGGGGTCGTAGGCGTGCAGGGTGCCCACCGGGCCGAGGATCTGCAGGCCGAGGTCCCGGGACAGCCGCAGGATCCGGCTCATCGAGAGCTTGGCGATGTTGCCGACCCCGGGGATGTCCTGGCCGGTCTCGCGCAGCGCCCGCTGCCGGAGGTTGGTGAACCGGGCGATCTCGTTCAGGGTGTGCAGGCGCATGAGGTCCTGGCGGACGACCGGGTCCGACGCCTTGCCGCTCTGGCGGGCCAGGTCGACGAGCAGGGACCCGGCGGCGCCGAACATGCCCGGGTTGCTGCCGTTCCCGCCCCGCCGCCCCCCGCCGGCGCGCACGAAGTCACCGGCGCGCTGGTCGAGGTTCCCGGCCACCGTGCCCGGGTTGGCCAGCCCGCCTGCCGCCGAGCCACCGCCGGCCCCGAGGCCGGCCCGTTCGAAGGCGAGGGTGGTGTTGGCCACCGCCCAGCCGTTGTTGAGCCCGCCGATCAGGGCGTCGTGGCTGACCCGGGCCTCGTTTATGAAGACCTCGTTGAACATGGCCCGGCCGGTCATCTCGCGCAGGGGCCGCACCTCGACGCCGGGCTGGTGCATGTCCAGGGCGAAGTACGAGATCCCCTGGTGCTTGGGCACGTCCGTATCGGTTCGGGCCAGCAGCATCCCGAGGTCGGCGATCTGGCCGCCCGACGTCCAGACCTTCTGCCCCGTCACGACCCACTCGTCCCCGTCCCGGACGGCCCGGGTCTGGAGCCCGGCCAGGTCCGATCCCGCCCCCGGCTCGGAGAACAGCTGGCACCACGCCCGCCGCCCGGTGACGATGTCGCTCAGGTACAGCCGCTTCTGATCGTCGCTGCCGTGGGTGGCGATCGTCGGGCCGGCCAGCAAGAGGCCCAGACCGCCCGGGGCACCCAGCGCCCCGAACCGGGCGATGGCCCCCTGGACCGCCACGGCCTCCTGGCGCGACAGGCCCTTGCCGAACCACTCCTCGGGCCAGGTCGGAGCCGCCCAGCCCGAGTTGCCCAGGCGGTCCCACCACTCCCCGACGGTCAGGTCGGGGTCCCAGTTCTCCTCCAGCCAGGCGGTCACCTCGGAGGTGACGCCCCGGTCCGTGCGCGCCGCAGTGTCGGTCATGTCTTCCCCCGGATCGGTTCCAACCCCGATCCAGTGCAGCCGAAACTTGACCGGGCGGTCAAGTTGGGCGGGAAGGGAGTCAGGCGACGGTGATCCCCAGCTCCTCGAGCAGGGGCCGGCTCCACGCCAACCGCCCGGTCAGGGTCTCGGGGTCCCCGGTGCAGAGGACGTAGGACGCCTCGACCATGTAGTCGACCTTCTCGTGGCGCTCGACGGGGGTCCTGCGGTCCAGGCCGTGGTGGACGACTCCGGGGGTCAGGACCAGTCCCGACGGCGAGAGGCTGTTCACCGCCACGCCCTTGCCGTGCACCTCGCCCGCCAGACCGGTCGTGAACCGCTCGAGGGCCGCCTTGCACATGCCGTACACGGTCCCGCCCGGGATGAACCGGGTGTAGGGCGGCCCCGTGGGGTGGACCGAGGCGCCCGACGAGATGTTGAGGATCCAGCCCCGGCCCCGTGCGACCATCTCGGGCAGGACCAGCTGGGCCAGCTCGAAGGGGGCCCGCACCTGCACCTCGAACATCAGCCGCCAGTGACCCTCGTCGAACCCCGACACCGGCTCGAAGTAGGTGATGGCGGCGTTGTTGACGAGGACGTCGATCGGGCCCAGCTGCTCCCGGACGGTCTCCACCAGCCGCTGCCGGTCGTCGGCCCGGGCCAGATCGGCCACCACGGCCACGGCGGCGTGGCCGGCGGCCCGGATGTCCCGCACCGTCGAGCCCACGCTTCCGGCCAGCGGATGGTCCCCGTCCTCCGGCGTGCGCGCCGTGACCGCGACGGCCGCCCCGTCGGCCGCGAAACGGCGGGCCACCGCCGCTCCGATCCCCCGGCTGGCGCCGGTGACCAGCACGACCTTCCCCTCCAGGTTCCCCATGACCCGAACCTATCGTGGGAGCCGGAATCGACGCCCCGCAGCGGACCGCGCCCGGCCATGCGCGGGGAGTGGCCGCTCGTCGGTTAGAATCGCCACGAGGTCCCACGTGTCAGTGGGCTTCGGGGGTGGCCTGCCTCGCCACCCGCTTTGGAACCGTGGTGCGGATCCGCCGGTCGTCGGCCCCGCGCCGACTACCGATCGGATGACAGCTTGACCACGTTCAAAGACCTCGGTGTGTCCGAGAAGATCGTCGCCGCGCTCGGCCAGGGGGGCGTCGTGCGCCCCTTCCCCGTGCAGGCCCTCACCATCCCCGACGCCCTCGCCGGCCGCGACGTGTGCGGCAAGGCTCAGACCGGGTCCGGCAAGACCCTGGCCTTCGGGATCCCCCTCGTGCAGCGCACGAGGGGCGGGGCCCCCGGCGGACGCCCCCGGGCGCTGGTCCTGGTGCCCACCCGGGAGCTGGCCGCCCAGGTGCACCGGGTGCTGGCCCCCCTGGGCGACGCCACCGGGCTGCGCACCACGGTGGCGTACGGCGGCACTCCCATCCGGACCCAGACCGCGCCCCTGGTGGCCGGGGCGGAGATCCTCACCGCCACCCCCGGGCGGCTCATCGACCTGGTCGACAGCGGCACGGTGGACCTCGGCGACGTGGTGGTGGCGGTGATCGACGAGGCCGACCGCATGGCGGACATGGGCTTCCTGCCCCAGGTCGAGTGGCTGCTGCGCCGGATGCCGGGACGGCAGCAGACCATGCTCTTCTCCGCCACCCTCGACGGGGACGTCTCGTGGCTCGTCCGGCAGTACCTGGCCGATCCCGTGCACCACGAGGTGGCCGAGCCCGAGCCCACCGTCGAGTCGATGCAGCACCGCTTCCTGGCCGTGCACCAGATGGACAAGGCGCGGGTGGCGGCGGCCATCATCGCCGGGGCCGAGCGCTCCATCGTGTTCTCGTCGACCAAGCGGGGCGCCGACCGGGCGGCACGGGACCTGGCCGCCCTGGGGGTGAAGGTGGCGGCCCTCCACGGGGACCTGCGCCAGGAGGCGCGCGAGAAGGCGCTCAAGGCGTTCACCACCGGGCGCATCCCGGCGCTGGTGGCCACCGACGTGGCCGCCCGGGGCATCGACGTCGAGGGCATCGACGTGGTGATCCACTACGACCCGGCCACCGACTCCAAGGAGTACCTGCACCGGTCGGGGCGCACGGCCCGCGCCGGGGCGTCGGGCACCGCCGTCAGCCTGCTCCTCTGGAACCAGCACGTGACCGCCGAGCGCATCTGCCGCCAGCTCGGCATTGCCGAGGCGGTGGTCGAGGTGTTCAGCAACGACTCCCGGCTCGGGGACCTGGCGGCGTTCGCCCCTACGGCCGATCTCCGTGGGGCATGAGGTCGGACTGACCCCACTGGCCCAGGGAGTTGAGCTGCACGTGGTCCCCGGTGGCCTCGACGATGCGCCCCCCGCCCACGTACATGGCGGTGTGGTACACGCTGGTCCAGTCGGTCTGGCTCGATCCCCAGAACACCAGGTCCCCCGCCACCAGGTTGGAGTAGTCGATGGCCTCGCCTGCCGTGTGGTACTGGTCGTTGGCCACCCGGGCGAAGCGGATCCCCGCCGCCGCCGTCCACGACGCCAGCGCCAACCCTGAGCAGTCGTAGCCGACGGGCCCGTTGCCGCCCCAGATGTAGGGCTTGCCCAGCTGGTGGAAGGCGAACAGCACGGCCCGGTCCCCCGGGGTGGCCCCGTTGAACATCAGGGCCTGGGCCGGGGCGGCCCCCGAAGCGTCGCCGTATCCGAAGCTGGTCCCGTTCTGCAGGACGAGCCAGTAGCCGCCGCCGTCGTGCGACGCCACGATCCGCTCCGGCGGCTCCGGCGACGGGCTGCCGCCGAGCGAGCCGGCGTAGGTGGCGGTGCCGAAGGCGAACACCCCGCCGTCGGCAGCCATCAGCCAGTACCCGGCGCCGTCGGGCGTGGCCGCCATCGACACGATCGGCTGGGCCAAACGGAGGGCGCCGGTGGACCCGTGGAAGGTGGCGTCCCCGAAGCTGAAGATCCCGCCGTCGCGGGCGACGAGCCAGTAGCCGGCGCCATCGGCGCTGGGGGTGAGCCCGACGATGGGCTGGGCCAGGTGCAGGGCGCCGGTGGAGCCGTGGAAGGCGGCGTCACCGAAGCTGAACACCCCGCCGTCGCTGGCCACCAGCCAGTAGCCGGCCCCGTCCGGCGTCGGGGTGAGCCCGACGATCGGCCGGGTGAGGTGGAGGGCGCCGGTCGAGCCGAAGAAGCGGGCGTCCCCGTAGGTCATGACCCCGCCGTCGGCGCCGACCAGCCAGTAGCCCTTGTTGTCCCGGGTGGCGGCGATGTCGACGATCGGGCTGGCGAGCGGGACGCTCCCCGCCGATCCGTAGGAGCCGGCCCGGCCGAAGGCCCAGACGTTGCCGTCCGAGCCGGCCAGCCAGAAGCTGGCCGCCGTGCCGCTGTCGGCCCGGGCCGGGCGGGCGGTTATCACGCTGCCGAGGGTCGCCACGAGAGTGGCGGTCAGTATCAGGGGCGCGACGAGCACCCATCTCCGCCGGGTCATCCCGCGGTATCGGTGGCCCGTTTCGGGGCCCTTAGGGAAATGGCCCGTCCGTAGGCCCCGCCGCCCGGCGGGTGGACGGACTAGTCCCGGAACACCGGCTTGCGCTTCTCCCGCCGGGCCTGGATGGCCTCCTCGAAGTTGCGCGTGGTCAGGCGCACGTACAGCTGGGCGTGGCCCTCGTGGTCCATGTGGGCGTGGAGGCTGGAGGCGTCCAGGCTCGACCACAGGAGGCGCTTGGTCACCTCGATGCCGGGCCGGCTCCAGCCGATGATGCGCTCGGCCATCTCGTAGCAGGCGTCGAGCAGCCCTTCCTGGTCGACGACCCGGGAGACGAGCCCGATGCGCTCGGCCTCGGCGGCGTCGACGTCGCGCCCGGTGAGCATGATCTCCGAGGCGCGCGACGAGCCGATGGCGCGGGGCAGGAGGTAGCTGAGCCCCAGCTCGCACGCGGTGAGCCCGTTGTTGATCCCGGCGGCCCGGAAGTAGGCGCCCGGCCCGGCCATGCGGATGTCGGCGGCCAGGCTCAAGCAGAAGCCCCCGCCGATGGCGGCCCCGTTGACCGCGGCGATCACCGGCTGGTGCATGCGGCGCATGGTGAGGATGGCGTCGTCGAGCAGCTCGAGGGCGCGCCGGGCAATCGACGACTGGGTGAGGCCGCTGATCCGGGGCACCGTGCCCGAGTCCTCGAGGTCGGCGCCGGAGCAGAACCCGTGCCCGGCTCCGGTCACCACCGCGACCCGCACGTCGTTGTCCCAGCTCACCTCCTCGAGGGCCTCGCGGAAAGGGATCATCACGTCGAAGGCCATCGCGTTCATCCGCTCGGGGCGGTTGAGGGTGATCAGGGCCACTCCGGGTCGCGGGTGGTCGATGAGGACGAAGGACATCGGTGCTCCTCGGCTCGTACGGCCCCCGGACACTACGGGAGCGTCCCGGTAGCGGTGCCGTAGTGTCGGCGGCCATGGACATCAAGCTCGGGCTGCGCCTGGATCTCTACCGGGCCGCCAGAGTGGAGGTCCCGCTCGACCTGGTGCGCCGGGCCGAGGAGCTGGGCTTCCACTCCGTGTGGACCGCCGAGGCCTACGGGACGGACGCCCTGTCCCCGTTGGCGTATCTGGCCGCCCTGACCGACCG
>DASUHN010000419.1 GCA_036273495.1 Acidimicrobiales bacterium
CCAGGGCGTGTTCGAGAAGTTCCCCAAGGAGTACCAGGACGTGCTGGTCCGCCGGCAGGCGGAGATCACCGCCCTGGCCGCATCGATCGCCGGGGTCGACATCTCACCGGCGGGTATTGCCGCCTACGCCTCGGCCCACCCCGGCGCCGTCTCGAACGTGTGCGCCCAGTGGATCACGGTCCCCGACCTGGCCACCGGGGCCACCGTCGTGAACGACCTGAAGGCGGGCAAGTCCTTCTCCGCCGAGGCCCAGGCCAAGTCGACCGACGGCAACACCAACAGCTCAGGCGGCCAGCTCGGTTGCCACGCCGGCCTGCTGTACGCCCAGCTGGGCGCCGAGGTCGAGCAGGCCGTCACCACGATCCCTCTGGGCCAGCTCAGCCCCCCGGTGCTGGGCACCGTGACGGACCCGAACACCGGGACTCCCCGCCAGAGCCTGGCGATCGTGGAGGTCACTTCCCGCAGCCCGCTGGCCGAGTCCGACGCCGCCACGGCCATCCGCCAGCAGCTGACCGGCCAGGCCCAGAACGCGGTGGGCCAGGCCATCGAGCCGGTCGTGGCCCGCGCCGCTGTGACCCTCGACGCCCGCTACGGCCACTGGGTCACCTCGGGCAGCAACGGGCCCGAGGTGGTGGCGCCGGCGGCGCCCAAGGTCCGCAGCGGGTAGCCCGGTGGCCACCGTCGTCGTGGTGGGCCTGGGGCCGGCGGGGCCGGAGCTGGTGACCGCCGAGGCGGCGGAGGCGATCGCCGCCGCCCCGCCCGGAGGGTGCTTCCTCCGGACGTCCCGGCACCCGGCGGCGGCGGCCGTGCCCGGGGCCCGGGCCTTCGACGACCTCTACGAGGCGGCGGACAGCTTCGACGCCGTGTACGCCGGCATCGTCGACGCCCTGGTCGAGGCGGCCGAGGACCAGGCGTCCACCGGCGGCGGGCCGGTCGTCTACGCCGTGCCGGGGAGCCCCTCGGTGGCCGAGGCCACAGTCGGGCTGCTCCGGGCCGATCCTCGGGTGGAGGTGCGCACGGTCCCGGGCGTGTCGTTCCTCGACCTGGCGTGGGACCGCCTCGGCGTGGACCCGATGGCCGCCGGGGCCCGCCTGGTCGACGCCGCCGCCTTCCCGGTGGAGGCGGCCGGCAGCACCGGCCCCCTGATCGTGGGCCAGTGCTGGAACCGCGACCTCCTGTCGGGGCTCAAGCTGGCGGTGGCCGAGGCGCCCGAGAGCGGGGCGGTCCTGCTGCACCACCTCGGGCTCCCGGACGAGGCGGTGGTGGCGGTGAGCTGGGCCGACCTCGACCGGGCCCTGGAGCCCGATCACCTGACCAGCGTGTGGATCCCGCAGCTGGCGGCGCCGGTCGGTGCCGAGCTGCTCCGGCTGGCCGAGCTGGTGCGGACCCTCCGCCAGCGCTGCCCCTGGGACCGCGAGCAGACCCACTCGAGCCTCACCCGCCACCTGCTCGAGGAGTCCTACGAGGTGCTGGAGGCGATCGAGGGGCTGGACCGGGCGGGGGGGCCGACGCCGGCCGCCTTCGCCCATCTCGAGGAGGAGCTCGGGGACCTCCTCTTCCAGGTCTACTTCCACGCCACTCTGGCGGCGGAGGAGGGCCAGTTCGGCCTGGCCGACGTGGCCCGGGGCATCCACGACAAGCTCGTCGGCCGCCACCCCCACGTGTTCGGGGACGTGGCGGTGGACAGCGCCGAGCAGGTGATGACCAACTGGGAGCGGATCAAGAAGGAGGAGAAGGGGCGCCAGAGCGTGATGGACGGCGTCCCCGGCAACCTCCCCGCCCTCCACCACGCCAACAAGGTCCAGCGCAAGGCGGGGTCGGTCGGCTTCGACTGGGACGGGGTGGAGGGCCCGCTGGCCAAGATCGACGAGGAGCTGGCCGAGGTCAGGATCGCCCTGGCGGCGCATCCCGCCCGGCCCGGTCAGGTGCCCGATCCCGAGGTGAAGGTCGAGATCGGGGACCTGCTGTTCAGCGTGGTGAACGTGGCTCGCCACGCCGGCGTCGACCCCGAGGCGGCCCTGCGGGCCAGCAGCGCCGAGTTCGTCCGCCGCTTCCGGCTGGTCGAGGAGCGGGCCGGGGCCGAGGGCGTGGACATGGACGCCGCCGACCTCGCCACCCTCGACCGCCTCTGGCATGAAGTCAAGACGGCCGCCGGTGGGGCTGGGGCCCCACCTGGTGGAGGAGCCGGGGCGTAGGGGACCCGGCGGGGAATGTCCCGAACGCTCCTAGTAATGACTGTGCCACAGTTGTAACTTCTACAACAGCGGCAACAGGAGCAACAGGGGACTCGTGAGCGCCATCCAGACCGTCGTCGGCCGCCAGGTCCTCGACTCCCGCGGCAACCCGACCGTCGAGGCCGAGGTGCTGCTCGAGTCCGGGGCCGGGGGCCGGGCCATCGTGCCCTCGGGCGCGTCCACCGGGACCTTCGAGGCGGTGGAGCTGCGCGACGGAGGGGAGCCGTTCGGGGGCAAGGCGGTGACCGGCGCCGTCGGGCACGTGAACGGGGAGATCGCCCGGGCGGTGGAGGGCATGGAGGCCCTCGACCAGCGGACCTTGGACCTGGCGCTGATCGACCTCGACGGCACCCCGAACAAGGCGCGCCTCGGGGCCAACGCCATACTGGCGGTCTCGCTGGCGGTGGCCAAGGCGGCGGCCGACGAGCTCGGCCTTCCCCTGTACCGCTACGTCGGCGGCGCCGACGCCCACGTCCTGCCGGTCCCGATGATGAACGTGATCAACGGCGGGGCCCACGCCGACAACAACATCGACCTGCAGGAGTTCATGATCATGCCGGTCGGCGCCGCCTCCTACGCCGAGGGGCTGCGCTGGGGCGCCGAGGTCTACCACCGCCTCCGGGCCCTGCTCCACGGCCGAGGGCTGTCGACGGCGGTGGGGGACGAGGGCGGCTTCGCCCCTGACCTGGCGTCGAACGAGGAGGCCATCCGCATCTTGGTCGAGGCCATCGAGAAGGCCGGCTTCACGCCCGGCGAGCAGATCGCCCTCGCCCTCGAC
>DASUHN010000420.1 GCA_036273495.1 Acidimicrobiales bacterium
CAGCTGCCCGAGCAGCAACATGACCTCGGCGGACCCCCCGTCGTCGGCCGCCTCCCGGAAGAGACCCAGGGCCTCCCGATAGAGGAACCGGGCGGTGCTCCGCTGGCCCTGCAGCCCGGCCACCCGGCCCAGCTCGGTCAGTGCGACGGCCGTCCCTGACGGGTCCTGGTTCTCCCTCGAAGCGTCCGCCGCCCGGTGCAGGAGCTCCTCCGCATCGGCGTAGCGGGCGTCGTAGCGGGCCAGCCGGCCGAGCCAGGTGAACACGACGTTGCGGCCCGGCACGTCTCCACCCGCCGCCAGGGCCTCCTCGGCCCACCGCCGGCCCTCGCTGAGATGCCCTCTGCGGTCCCAGAACGGCGCCAGGACCGAGACCAACGCGACAGCGCGCCCCGGATCCCTCTGCACCGCCCATGCCAGGGCGGAGCGGAAGTTGTCGTGCTCGATCTCCACACGGTCGAGCGCGGCCGCTTCTCCGTCGGCCCGCTCCGAGGTGCGGGCCAGGTCCAGGCACCAGTCGGCGTGCCTGCTCCGGACCTCCGCCTCCTCGACCGACGACCCGAGCCGTTCCCTCGCGTAGAGCCTCACGGTCTCGATCCGGGAGTAGCGCGCCCGACCCCGGATCTCGGTCACCGCCACGAGCGACTTGTCCACCAGCCGGGCCAACAGCTCGATCAGCTCCGAGCCCGTCAAAGGGGGGAAGGCGCAGACGTGCTCGGCCGCGTCCAGGCCGAAGCCGCCGTAGAACGCGCCGAGGCGGTCGAAGAGCCGGCGCTCGGGCTCCGCGAGCAGGTCGTAGCTCCAGTCGAGGACGGCGCGCAGGGTCTGCTGGCGCGGGGCGCCGAGAGGGTTGGTACCGAGCAGGTCGAACCGGTCCTGGAGCCGTTCCGCCAGCTCGCGGAGCCCCAGCACCTTGACCCGGGCCGCCGCCAGCTCGATGGCCAGCGGGATCCCGTCCAGTTGGCGGCAGATGTCGGCGATCTGGGTGGCGTTGACCTCGTCGACCCGGAAGCCGGGACGGGCCACGGCAGCCCGCTCGGCGAACAGCCTGACCGCGTCCGCCTCGGCCAGCTCCTCAGGCGAGGAGCTCGCAGGGAGGTCCAGCGGCGGCACGGGAACGACGACCTCTCCGGGTAGGCCCATCGGCTCCCGACTGGTGGCGAGCACCCGAACTCCCGGCCCGGCCGCCGACGCCTCGGCGGCCAAGCCAGCCGCCGCCGACAGGAGGTGCTCGCAGTTGTCGAGCACGATGAGGGTGCGGCTGTGGCGCACTGCCGCCACGAGCGTCTCGCGCAACGGACGCCCGGCCTCCTCGATCAGGCCCAGGGCTGACGCCGCCGTGGGCAGGACGAGGTCGGGGTCGCTCACGCCGCTGAGGTCGACCCACCACACCCCGTCGGGAGCCAGGTCGGCCACGCGGTCGGCGGCCTCGGCCGCCAGGCGGGTCTTGCCCATTCCCCCCAGCCCCGAGAGGGTCACCAGCCGCGACTCGCTCAGGGTCCGGGTCACCAGATCGAGCTCATGCCGCCGCCCGACGAACGGGGCCAACCCGGCGTGCCCACGCGAATGAACCTTCAGGTCGCTGATCAATTCGCCGCCTCCGCCTACCCTCAGGATACCTACGACCGCGGTTGGTGGTCACCCGAGGCGGGCAGCCCTCCGGTAGGCGTCGAGGTGCTCAGAGGCGATCCGATCGGGATCGTGACGGTCCCGCAGACGAGAGGGGTCGACGACCCGTCCGGCCCGGGGCAGTCTCCCGAGGGCGTGGGTGAGGGCGGCCACGTCCCCTGGTCTCACGAGGATCCCGGCCGGCGTGTCGAGCCCTTCGGGGGACGGGTGGACGTTGCCCGCCGGTACCTCGCCGCCCGCTAGAAGGGTCTCCGGCAGCCCCCCCACGGCGCTGGCGATCACCGGCCGGCCCCGGTCGATGGCGTCGAGGGCCACCAGGCCCAGGCCCTCGCGGCGGCTGGGCACGACGACGGCGTGCGCAGCGTCGATGGCGCGCCGCAGGCCGTCGCGGCTCACGGGGCCGGCAAAGGTGACGACCTCCTCCAGGCCGCTGTGGCCGACCTGGGCCGCCAGGACACCTCGGAGCGGGCCGTCACCCACGATCGTGACCCGGACGGCGCGCCCTTCGGCCACCAAAGCCGCCGTGGCCGCCACCAGCAGGTCGAAGCCCTTCTCGGGCATGAGGCGCCCGACGGCAACCAGGCGCAACGGTGCGTCCTCGGGCGGAGCCACCCGGGGCTCGTCCCACCCCCGGAAAGGCATGCGCAGGACGGTCGGGTCCACGCCCGGCACCACATCCCGCAGCTCGGCCGCCAGGGCGTCCGACACCGCCGCCACGAGTGTGGCCCGGATCAGCACCGAGCGGGCCGGTCCGGAGAACCCGGTCCGGCGCGCCAGCCCGACGTCGCTCCCGTGGCAGGTGACCACCGTTGGCGTCCCCGTGCTCCGGGCCCCCCGCACCGCCGCCCACCCGGCGGGCAGCCACCAGTGGGCGTGCACCAGGTCGGCCTCCCAGGTCCGCACCGCTCGCCGGGCGGCCCGGGAAAAGGCGGCCAGGAAGGGCCCGACGGCCAGCGCTCCCGCCGGCCGGCGCGCCGTGGAGAGCAGGCCTCCCCGGTAGGCCAGGACCTCGGCCCGGGGAGGCGCGTACCGGAACCGCCGGACCGGGACGCCGAACAGCTCGTCTTCGACCGGAAGGCCGGGGGCGTGCGGGGCCACGACCATCGCCTCGATCCCCGCCGCCCGCTGGGCCGCGACCAGCTCGGCGATGTAGGGGCCGTTGGCGTCCCCGGCGTGGCGAGGGAACGAAGAGGTGAGGTGGACGACCCTCACTACCCGGTCACCGTGACGTGGATCCAGATCGGCGTCACCGTGGCCTCCCAGGTGCGGACGCTCTCCTGGATCAGCGAGATCTCGATGTCGTAGGGCCCGGGGGCCAGGTACTTCGGCCCGGTCACCGTCGAGCCGAACGCCAGCGGGGCAACCGTGACCGTCGCCCCCTCGGACTGACCGGGAAGCAGAGGCACGGGAAGGTCGGCGCGCGCCGCCGCCACCTGCCGGCGGGCGGGGGCCGGCCCCTGGTACCAGGACACGCCGATACGAACCGCGTCCTCGGGCACGGCGCCGATCGACGTGGCATTGGGCCAGGGGGCGCCGGCGCCGGTGTGCGAGACCGAGACGGCCAGCGTGCGGCTGTCGTGCTGGGACAGGGTCAGGTTGGCGGTCGAGGGTGACGGGGACCCGACGAGCCGCAGCGTCCCGGTTGCGGCCGAGTCGGGCAGGGGGCCGGGAAAGCCGGCGGGCAGGAGCCACCCGGCCCGGTCCAGCGCCGTCTGGAGGGCGCCGGGCAGCACCCACACGGCGGCGAGGTCGTTGCCCAGGACCACCAGGCGGGCGCCCGGGTAGGCGGGCCTGGTCCCGAAGGCGCGGCCCGACACCACCACTCCGGACGGGCATAGGAGCGGCCCGCCCCGCCTCGAGTTGAAGACCGGGAAGACCGTCCCGGGCACCAGCAGCCGGGTGTTGTAGAACTGCCAGTCGTCGTCGAGCGACGAGTCCCAGGACACGCACGGGACCGGTCCGAAGTGGCGCTGGATCGACGTGATGGCGTTCGGCGCCACCTGGAGCAGCTCGTCGGCGGAAGACAGGCCCACCACGTCGGCGTAGGCCCGGACCGACGGCGCCACGAAGGCCCCGACCGCCACGATGACGCCGGCGACGGGGAGCAACCGGTAGGCGGACACGACGACGACGAGGGCGGCCACCGCCACGCCCACGCCCACTGCCACCACGAGATGGGCGGCGGTGTTGGGGCCGAACACCAGCTCGGACAGGCCGAAGACATTGGTGCGCACCACCGTCCCCCGGATCGTCCCTCCCCAGTAGGCCGACGCGGCCAGCCCCAGCAGGGCGCT
>DASUHN010000421.1 GCA_036273495.1 Acidimicrobiales bacterium
GGTGGCCGGAGCCCTGTTCGCCTACCTCGAGTCGGCCATCGATCCGACTTACTTCACGCCCGACCGGAGCATCACCGTGTTCGCCATGGCGGTGATCGGCGGGCTCACGAGCGTCGGAGGCGCCCTGGCGGGAGCCGCCTACGTGGTCGGCTTCGACTACTTCCTGCCCAACTACTCCCTGCTCGCCACCGGGGCGGGGATGCTCCTGGTGCTCATGTTCTTCCCCGGCGGGCTGTCCGAGCTCGGCTTCACGCTGCGCGACGCCTTCCTCCGCAACGTGGCCCAGCGCCGGCGGGTCGTGGTCCCCAGCCTGGTGGCCGACGTGCGGCAGGTGAGCGAGGACACCCGGGAGCTCGAGGCCCAGGTGGTGCAGGAGGCCGGGGAGCTGGCGAGTGAGGACCTGGCCGCGGCCGGGGTGCGGACGGGAGCGGATCGGTGACGGCGCCGGCGTTGGCCCGGCTGCGCCAGTCGGGGCTCCGGGGCGTCACCGCGGGTGCACCGGCCTATCCCCTCGTGGTCCTGTTCGGCCTCAACCTCGTCAACCAGCTCGACCAGAACGCCTTCGCCATCCTGGCGCCGAACATCCGGGACGCCTTCGGCCTCAACCTCGCCGCCGTCACGACGATCGCCGCCCTGGCCGTGCCCATGTCGTTCCTGCTGGGCGTTCCCCTCGCCTACTACGCCGACCGCATCAACCGCATCCGCATCGCCATAGCCGGGGCGGCGGTGTGGTCGGTGTTCTCCGTGGTGACGGGGCTGGCGGTCAACGTGGCTCAGCTGGTGTTGACCCGGATCGGCTCGGGACTGGCCCACGCCACCAACAACCCGACCCACAACAGCCTCCTGGCGGACTACTACCCCCCGCAGGTGCGGCCGGGCATCTACGCCGTGTGGGGATCGGCCCAGTTCATCGGCGCGCTCATCAGCCCGGTCGCCGCCGGTCTCTTGGGCTACTTCTTCAACTGGCGGGTCCCGTTCCTGGTCTTCGCAGTGCCCACCATGGTGTTCGTGCTCATGGCCCTGCGGCTGCGGGAGCCGGCCCGCGGCGTCCAGGACCGCCTGGCCCTGGGAGCGACGGCCGAGGAGGCGGCGGTGGAGGAGACGCCGCCGACCTTCAGCGAGTCGTACCGGCTCCTCATGTCGGTCAAGGCCGTGCGCCGCACCATGCTGGCGCTCCCGTTCCTCGGCGCCTCGCTCCTCGGGTTTCAGCTCCTCCTGTCTCTGTTCATGTCCGACGTGTACCACGTGAACACCGCCCTCCGCGGTGTGCTCACCGCCGCCGGGGCTCCGTTCTCGTTGATCGGTCTGGCCATCGGCGCGCCCCTGGCCCAGCGGCTGATGGCCCGGGACCCGGGACTGGTGCTGCGCATGCTCGGGTCGGCCGGCTTCATCACGGCCGCCTCCTTCCTGGTCATGGCCGTCTCCCCGGATCTGGCGATCTTCGTGGGGGCGTCGTTCGTGCAGGGGGCGGTCTTTGCCGTGCTGGTCCCCGGCATCTTCTCGATCGGCTCGTTGATCATCCCGGCCAAGACCCGGTCCCTCGGCTTCCAGATCGTGACCCTGGCCCTGTTGCCGGGCGTGCTCATCCTCCCCGTCATCGGGACGATCGGTGACCGCTACGGCCTCCGCCTGGCCATCTCGCTCATGGCACCGGTGTACCTGGCCGGTTCGTTCCTGATCGCGTCGGCGGGGCGGTTCGTGGCCGCCGACATCGAGCGGGTGCGGGTCATGTCGATGGCCGAGCACGAGGTCCGCCGGGCCCTCGGCGAGGGGCTGCCCAAGCTGCTGCTCGTGCGCGGCCTGGACGTCGCCTACGACCAGGTCCAGGTGCTCTTCGAGGTGGACTTCGAGCTGCGTCCCGGGGAGATCGTGGCCCTGCTCGGGACCAACGGGGCCGGGAAGTCGACGCTGTTGAAGGCGATCTCGGGGCTCGTCGACCCGGTGGGCGGGGCCATCTACTTCGACGACCTCGACATCACCCACATCGACCCGGTGCGGACCTTCAAGCTGGGGGTGGTCCAGATGCCGGGCGGGCGCAGCGTGTTCCCCACGCTCACCGTCGAGGAGCACCTCAAGCTGGCCGGGGCCATGCTCCCCGACGACCCCGACCACGTGGCACGCGCCACCGAGGAGGTCATCGGCCTCTTCCCCCGGCTGCGGGAGCGCTGGGACCAGGCGGCGGGAAACCTCTCCGGTGGCGAGCAGCAGATGCTCGGGCTGGCGCTGGCCCTGGTGGCCCGGCCCAAGCTGCTGATGATCGACGAGCTGTCCCTCGGGCTGGCCCCGAGCATCGTCGAGCAGCTCCTCGACGTGATCCGGCGCATCCACGCCCAGGGAACCGCCATCATCCTCGTCGAGCAGTCGGTGAACGTGGCCCTGGCGGTGGCCGAGCGGGCCTACTTCATGGAGAAGGGCCAGGTCCGCTTCCACGGCCGGACCGCCGAGCTGCTCGACCGCGGCGACATCCTCCGGGCGGTCTTCCTCGAGGGCGGCGGGAACGGGCGCACCACCACGAGGTCGGGCCGCAACGGGTCGGGCCGGCCGGGCCGGGCGGCGGCAAAACCCCGCGACGCCGGGACCGGGGCGCCCGCCGAGCGCCGGGTGGTGCTCGACGTCTCCGACCTGTCGCGGAGCTTCGGGGGTATCCGCGCCGTCACCGACGTCAGCTTCGTCCTCCACGCCGACGAGATCCTCGGGCTGATCGGGCCCAACGGAGCCGGCAAGACCACCGTGTTCGACCTGATCTCCGGCTTCTTGACCCCCGACTCGGGCCGGGTGCTCCTCGAGGGCCAGGACATCACGGCCTGGCCCGCCGACCGGCGGGCGCGAGGCGGACTGGGCCGCTCCTTCCAGGACGCCCGCATCTTCGCCTCCCTCACCGTGGCCGAGAACCTGGCCGTCTCCCTCGAACGGCACCTCCGGGTCCGCGACCACCTGGCCGACGCCCTGCGGCTCCCGGAGGTCGTCGACCAGGAGGACGACGTCCGCTTCACGGTCGAGCAGCTCATCGACCTCATGAACCTGGGGGCCTTCCGGGACAAGTTCGTCTCGGAGCTGTCGACCGGGTCCCGCCGCATCGTCGATCTGGCCATGGCCATCGCCCACGACCCCAAGCTGCTTATCCTCGACGAGCCGTCGTCGGGGATAGCCCAGCGCGAGACCGAGGCGCTCGGTCCCCTCCTCCAGCGGATCCATCGCGACGTGGGCTGCGCCATCCTCGTCATCGAGCACGACATGCCCCTGATCACGGGCATCTCCCACCGCATGCTGGCCCTCGAGCTCGGGACGATCATCGCCGAGGGGCCTCCCGGCGACGTCATCTCCAACCCCCGGGTGGTGAGCTCGTACCTGGGCGGGGACCCCGCCGCCATCAACCGGTCCGGGACGGTGCGGCGCCGGCGGACGGCGACGACCCGGGCCAAGGTGGCCGCCGCCACCCCGGCTCGGGCCGAGACGGAGGCCACCAGCTGATGCACGTGTCCCCGGAGACGATGAAGACCGTGGCCTTCGTCCTGCTCATACTGCTCGTGGCCGTGTACATGCACCTGGCCCAGGCGCCGCGCCGGGAGCCGCGGTCGCTGGTCGACATCGCCCGCCACCGGCGCGACGAGGAGGAGTCGGAGGCGCCGCCCAAGCCCCGGGCGCGGACCCGCAAGAAGCCGGAAGGCATGCGATGAAGCGGGGCCGGGGCCGGCTCGGCCTGGCGTGGGGCAGCGCCCTCGTGGCGGCCACGGGCTTTCTCTCCGCGTGCGGGATCAACAAGGTGGAGGTCCCGCTGACGTTCAGCTCCGACCGGCGCCTGCACATGGTCAGCCCCGACGACCAGTCGGTCGTGGGGCTGCCGGTGACGGTGCGCTGGGCGGCCTCCGGCTTTCCCCTGTCGGGAGGCAACCACTTCGGCGTGTTCGTCGACCAGCCTCCGGTCGGGCTCAAGACCCAGGTGCGTCTGGTCGTCTGCAGCGAGCAGGGACTCTCACCCATCCAGATCGGTGAGCAGCGTTCCCCCTGCTACGACCAGCGCAACGACGTGTTCATGGCCGACCAGCCCTCGTACACGTTCAGCTGCTTCAGCCCCCGCTACAACGCCGCCGCCCGGTCGAGGAACCAGCACCAGATCTCCGTGGTGCTGCTGGACCGGAACAACGTCCGGGTGGGCCAGGCCGTGGCGGACCTCACGATCGATGTCGACCCCAGGGCGGTCAGCCGGTGCCTGGGGCTACCGGGAGCGTGACTTCATGAGCAACGAGAACGCAGTGGGATCGACGGTGAAGCGCTACGCCCCGGTGCTGGCGCTGGTCGCGCTGGTCCTGGTGGTGCAGACGATCTCGCCGGGCAACAGCAACACCGCGGCCAGCGGGGGCGGGGGGACCGGCCTCCAGGCGGGGGCCGGGGGGACGGGGGCCCGGACCGGCGCGGGGGGTACGGCAGCCGGGGGCGGGACCCTCAACCAGGCCGACCTGGCCTCGGGCGCGACCGCCGGCGGGCTGGGCGCCGCATCCGGGACCGGGGGCGCCACGACCGGCGCCGCATCGGGGGGCGCGGGCGGGGCCCAGCCGGGAGCGGTGGCGGGGAGCAACGGCTCCCAGCAGCTGGACTCCCTGGGCCGGCCCCTCACCGGTGACCGCAGCCACTGCGCGCCCGGAGGAGTCCTGCAGGACAATGCCACCTTCACCCCTGCCCCGTGCATCCCGGCTCTCGTCGGCTCGAACGGCGGAGCGACGTACCAGGGGGTCACCGCCACCACCATCAACTACGTGATCCTGTACCCCACCTACGGCCAGGCCATCGACGCCGCCCTCAACCAGGCCCAGCTCCAGATGACCCCGGACCAGGCCAAGCAGGCCGACTCGATCTTCGAGTCGTTCATCAACACCCACTGGAACCTGTACGGGCGCAAGCTCAAGTCGGTCCCGGTCTTCTGGGACGCGTCCAACGCCGACCCCGCTTCCGAGCGGGCCCTGGCCAAGCAGATCGTGGCCCAGTACCACCCCTTTGCGGTGGTCAACTACGTGCCGGACATCATGCCGCCCGCCCTGGCCGACCAGCTGACCCAGGCCGGGGTGATGTCGTTCGGCACCGGGGAGCTGTCCGACCAGTTCTTCACGAGCAATGCGCCGTACTCCTGGGACCTCAACGCCCAGGGGTTCCGCACGGCCGACATGACGGCCGAGTACTACTGCAAGAAGATGTACGGGAAGAACGCCACCCTGGCCGGGGACCCGACCATGCGCCTCAAGAAGCGCAAGCTCGGCGTGCTGGCCGCCGACTCCCCGGAGTGGACCCAGGTGGCCCAGCGGTTCATCGCCGACGTGACCGGGGGGATGTGCGGGACCGCCGCCGACAAGCCGCCGATGTACACCGTCTCCACCGACCTCAACACGGCCAAGACGGAATGGGCCCCCCTGGCGACCCGGATGAAGAACGACGGGGTGACGACCTCGGTCGGCTGGCCCGGCTCGAGCGTGTGCACCGGAGCCGACCAGCAGAACTACTTTCCCGAGATCCTGATCTCCGGGACCGCCGACCAGGACGACGACGAGGTCGGCCAGGCCGAGGGCAACCTCTGCTCGCCCAAGCAGCAGGCCGACTCGTTCGGCATCGGGTGGCTGGTCCCGTCCGGGCCCAACTCGGGCCACGAGGACTACCCGGTGGCCCACGCCGTCGACCCCCGCTACGACCCGCCCTACCTGGCCTACGGCGTGTGGCTCATGCTCGAGACCTTCGGGCGCCTGATCGAGTGGGCCGGTCCCCACCTCACCCCCCACAACATCGAGGTGGGCGCCCACTCCAGCCCGCAGCTGGGGGGCTACGCCAACCCGCACCCCTGGCCGGGGTGGCAGCCGGAGTGCTGCCATCCCAACGCCCCGGAGTGGAACTTCGCCGCCGGGGCCAACGACTTCACCGCCTACTACGACGCCCGGGAGGTGTACTGGTCGGCGACGACCATCTCCCCGTCCGACAACGCCCCCGGCACGTGGGTCTGCGTCAACGCCTGCCGCCGCTACACCCTGGGGCAGTGGACGACGGCCCCGCCGGAGCAATCGTCTTGAGGCCTCGGCCCGATCGAGGCATCCACTCCCCCGCTCATCAGGAGGACGTCCTGTGTCCGTAACCGCCGCCCCGGCCGAAGCCGTCACCGCCAACGGCCGCTACATCGTCATCTCGTCGGACTGCCACGCCGGTGGCAGCCACGCCATGTACCGCGAGTACCTCGAGGCGCGCTACCACGAGCAGTTCGACGCGTGGCGGGAGCGCTACCGCAACCCCTTCCGGGACCTGTCCGGCAACCGCCGCAACAAGAACTGGGACCATGACCTGCGGATCTCGGAGCAGGCGGCGGACGGGTACGTGGCCGAGGTGATCTTCCCCAACACCGTCCCGCCCTTCTTCCCCACCGGCGCCCTGGTGGCCCCGCTGCCGGGTCCCGAGGACTACGAGCTGCGCCAGGCCGGGATCCGGGCCCACAACCGCTGGCTGGCCGACTGGTGCGCCGAGCATCCCGAGAGGCGGGCCGGTATCGGCCAGATCTTCCTCAACGACGTCCCCACGGCCATCGAGGACGTGCAGTTCGTGGCGGCCCACGGCCTGCGGGGCGGGATCCTGCTGCCCAATCCCCCGCCCGACGCCAAGTGGTTGGCCCCGCTGTACGACCCCGTCTACGACCCGCTGTGGCAGGCGTGCGTGGACCACGACGTGATCGTGAACATCCACGCCGGCGGGGGCAGCCCCGACTACGGCAACTACCCGGTGGCGGGGGTGCTGTGGCTGCTCGAGACCAGCTACTTCTCGCGCCGGCCCGTGGCCCAGCTGATCATGAGCGGGGTGTTCGAGCGCTTCGCCGACCTCAGGCTGGCGGTGACCGAGCAGGGGTGGGGCTGGGTGCCCGAGACCCTGGCCACTCTCGACCGCTTCCACGCCCAGATGACCGGGGGCGGCCAGGTCGGGGAGCTCGGCTTCAGCGCCGACCAGGTGCCGCCCGGCAAGCCCAGCGAGTACTTCCGCCGCAACGTCTGGATCGGCAGCGGGGCGTCGCCGGACGACGTGGCGGCGGACGACGGCCTCCTGGTCGAGCGGCTGATGTGGGGCAGCGACTACCCGCACGCCGAGGGCAGCTTCCCCCACTCGCGGGAGCGCATGGCCACGTCGTTCGCGGGCCTGCCCCGGGAGGCGGCGGCCCGGGTGCTCGGCGGCAACGCCGCCGCCCTGTACGGCTTCGACCTCGACCGGCTGGCCCCGTACGCGGCGGAGGCCGGCCCCACGGTGGAGGAGCTGGCCGCAGCCCCGGCCTGACCACAAGGCGCGCCGGCCCTTTCGGGACAGCGGGCCGGCAGGCGGTCAGCGACCCCAGAGGACGGCAGCCAGCTCGTCGTCGACGGCGCCGTTGGTATAGACGGCAGAGCCCATGTCGAGCCGGTGCCCGCCGGCCGGGTCGAACAGCGAGCCGCCCGCTTCCTCGAGAATCAGGGCGAAGGGGGCGTGGTCCCACACCATGCCCGGAACCATCATCACCTCGGCGGCTCCGTCGAGCACGAGGTCCAGCTCGTTGTAGGCGCAGTCGACCCAGCGAGCCTGCATCAGCACCCGGTCCAGCGCGACGGCGTCGAGACGCCATCCCGTCACCCGGGCGTCGGACAGCCGCGCCACCGACGACAGCTCGAGGCGCCGGCCAACTCCGGGCTCATCCAGCCGCCCCCGGTGGGCGCCCCGGCCGGCGGCCGCCCACCACAGCGTGCCCGTCACCGGGCGGGTGACCACCGCCACCACGACCCGGCCGTCCTCCTCCAGGGCCACGTGGGTTCCCCAGTGCTCGGCGCCGGCCAGAAAGGCCTTGGTGCCGTCGATCGGGTCCACGATCCAGCGCCGGCCCGGACCGCCCGACGCGCCGGACTCCTCGCTGAGCAGGCCGTCCGCCGGCCGGCGCGCCTGCAGCTCAGTGGTCAGCAGCCGGTCGACGGCCAGGTCGGCCTCCCCGACCGGGGTGCCATCGGCCTTGAGCTCGCTCGAGGTCGGGCGCCCGAAGTACCCGAGGGCCAGCTCGGCGGCGGAGAACGCCAGCTCGAGGGCCAGACCGAGGTCGGCGTCCCGGTCCGGCGTGGGGGCGGCCGCCACTTCTCAGGAGGCCGGGAGGGCGGCCGCCTCCCGCCCGTCGAGGACCGAATCGGTCGGAAGGGGGCTCACGACCGCGGATCCTACGTATGGTGCGGCCGGTGGACGAGATCCAGCGGGAGCGCCCGCTCGGGGCGTCGGGCATCGTCGTGCCGGCCGTCGGCGTGGGCACCAACCGGTGGGGCGGGCGGGCCAGCGACCCGGTCCGGCTGGGCGAGGCCTACCGGACCGCCCTGGATGCCGGCATCGGGTTCTTCGACACCGCCGAGATCTACACGGGCGGACGGTCGGAGCGGGCGGTGGGAACCGAGGCCCGGGCCGACGCCCGTCCCGTGGTGCTGGCCAGCAAGTTCGCCCCCTACCCGCACCGGCTGAGCGCCGCCCAGTTCTCCCGGGCCCTGGACCGCACGCTCGGGCGGATGGGCCGGGAGTCGATCGACCTCTACTACCTCCACTTCCCCTATTCACCCGTGGGCGTGGGCGGCTGGATGATGGCCATGGCCCGGGCCGTCCAGGCCGGGAAGATCCGCGCCGTCGGCGTGAGCAACTGCTCCGCCGCCCAGATGCGCAGGGCCGCCGCCGTCCTGGGTGAGCACGACATCCCGCTTGCCGCCAACCAGGTGCAGTACAGCCTGACCCACCGCAAGCCCGAGACCGACGGCGTCCTCGACGCCTGCCGCCAGATGGACGTGGCCCTGGTGGCCTACCGGCCCATCGGCGGCGGGTCGCTGCGCGCCGGAGGATCCACGGGCTCGGGCCCGACCCCGCTCATGGCCGCGCTGGACGAGGTGGCCACGCGCTGCGACGCCACCGTGACCCAGGTGGCCCTGGCCTGGCTGCTGCGCCGGGACGCGCACGTGATCGCCATCCCCGGTGCCACCAAGCCGGCCCACGTCAGCGAGAACGCCGGCGCCCTGTCCCTGACGCTGAGCGACGACGACTGCTCCGCCATCGACACCGCTTCGGGCGGGCGCTCGGCCCGGTAGGCGGCCCGACCCGACAGGGCCGACCCGACAGCGCCGACCCGACCGCGCTAACCCGACAGCGCCTCCGCCGGCGCCCGGCCGCCCGGGGCGGCGGAGTGGGCCTCGGACCAGGTCTTGCCGATCTCGACGTCGATGTCGTGGGGAAGCCCGAGCATCCGCTCGGCGATGACGTTGCGCAGCACCTGGGACGTGCCACCGCCCACGGTGAGGGCGGGGCTGAACAGGAAGCCGCCCGACCACTGGGCCCACGCCTGGTCCTCCAGCTCGCTGATGGCCAGCATGCCCTTGGCGCCGAGGATGTCCTTGGCCAGGTTGAACACCTTCTGGCCGTGGGGGTCGTTGAGGGCCTTGCGCAGCGAGGCGTCGGGGCCGGGCTTCTTGTTGATGGCGGCGGAGATCTGACGGAAGTGGTGGTAGCGGAGGATCTCCCCCTCGATGAACACCGTCATCAGGCGCTGGCGGAGGAGGGGATCGGACAGCCCGCCCTGGGCGCGGATCAGCTCGACCAGGTCGCGTGTGGTGGGGCCGTGGCCCCAGGTGACGCCGCCCTGGGACAGCGACACGCGCTCGTTGGCCAGGGTCTCCTTGGCCATGGCCCAGCCGTGGTTCTCCTCACCGATCAGGTTCTCGGCCGGGACGCGCACGTCGGTGAAGAAGACCTCGTTGAACCCCCCGCCGGCCCCCGTCTCGGTCATGTTCCGGATGGGGCGGATCTCGATGCCCGGGGAGTCCATCGGCACGATGAAGTAGGAGATCCCCCGGTGCTTGGCCACGTCGGAGTTGGTGCGGGCGATCAGGATGCCGAAGCGGGCCACCTGGGCCAGCGACGTCCAGATCTTCTGGCCGTTGACGATGTACACGTCCCCGTCGCGCATGGCCCGGGTGGACAGGTTGGCCAGGTCGGAGCCGGCACCGGGCTCGCTGAACAGCTGGCACCACATCTCCTCCCCCGAGAGCATGGGGAGGAGGTAGCGCGCCTTCTGCTCGTCGGAGCCGTGCACCACCAGGATGGGCCCGCAGTGCCCGGTCCCGATGGGGTTGATCGGCCGGCGCACCTCCGCCCGGCGCAGCTCGTCGTCGATGATCAGCTGCAGCTCGGGATCGGCGTCGTGACCCCACGGCCGGGGCCAGTGGGGCACCACGTAGCCGGCCTCGGCCAGGACCCGCCCGGACGGGTTGGGGTGGTCCGCCAGCCAGGACCGCACCTCGACGCGGCGGGGATCGTCCTCGGGGGGGAGATCTATGTCCATGGCCGCCAGCCTGTCAGCCGGCGACCAGCTCGTCGACCGTGGGGCCGACCACCTCGGCCACAGCGGCCAGGCGGTCCACGTCGAACCCGTAGAGGGCGGCGGGGTTGTCGGTGAGGATGCGGCGCGTCTCGTCCGCCGGAACGCCGGCGAAGGTCCGCCGCAGCGACCGCACCGACTTGGGCCACGTCCCCTCGAGGTGGGGGTAGTCCGAGCCCCACATCAGCCGATCGAGGCCGATGCGGTGGCGCAGCAGCGCCTCGTCGTGGGTCATGAACGACGCCGCCACGTAGCACTGCCGGGCCCAGTACTCGCTCGGCTTGTGCTTGACGATCGACTTGATGTGGCTGAAGAAGCGCCGGCTGTAGATGCCGTCCAGGTACTCGAGGGTGGTCGGCACCCAGTCGGCCTTGGACTCGGTGAAGACCAGCTTGAGGTCGGGGTGCCGCTCGAGCACCCCGCCCCAGATCAGGAACCACAGGGGACGGTGGGCGAAATACACCGTCTCGGTGGCGTAGACGAGCATCGAGACCATCCCGTAGTCCCCGTAGTCGGGCGTACCGGAGCCGCCGTGGATGTGCATGGGGAGCCCGGAGGCCTCGATGGCCGACCAGAGCGGCTCGTAGCACTCGTCGTAGTAGGGCGGCAGACCCGAGCCCGGGACGGTCGGCAGGATCACCCCGCGTAGGCCCCGTCCCGCGGCCTCTTCGACCTCCCGGGCCGCGGCCGCCACGTCGTGGACGGCCAGCATGGCGAGCCCGGCGCGCCGCCCCGGCGCCTCGGCGCAGAAGTCGGCCAGCCAGCGGTTGTAGGCGCGGTTGCCCGCGCCGCGCAGCTCGTGGGCCGCCGACTCGCCGAACCCGCCGAACGGCACCCCGTTGTTGGGGAACACGACCTCGGCCACCACGCCGTCCGCTTCCAGCTCCTTCACCCGGCGGGGCGAGTCCCACTGGCCGTCCCGGCCCCCGTCGGCCACGGCGCCCAGGGACTCGAACTCGTCGGTGCCCTCCTTGGAGAACAGCGAGCGGTTCTCGGCGGTGGCGGCGGCGAGGGCCTCGGCGGCCCGGCGCTGGTGGGCCAGGAAGTCCTCGTAGCGGTCCCGGTAGGCGGGCTCGATGTACGGCGTGTAGTCGTCGGGCCTGCCTACGGCGTGGCAGTCGCACGAGATCACGACGTGACGGTCCTCGGCCATGAACCCACCCCCCAACGCGGCGCGGCATCGCCCGCGAGGACCCGAACTATAACGCGTTCTACCGGCGGGCGCCGAGCTGGTCCAACCAGGGATGGCCGTCGGGGAGGTGACCGGCGAGCCACCGCCGGCGCCACTCGTCCAGCAGCGGGATGACGACTCCGGCGTCGACGTGGTCCTTGGGCCGCGGGCCCTTGGCCTTGAACAGCAGCTGGATCTCCGGCGCCAGGTACGGGACGCCGTCGGCGGTGGTCATCAGCGCCCCCGACCAGGGCCGGCCGATGGCCGGGTCCCGCCGGTAGGTCCACCGCTCCGGGTCCCCGTCTCCTATGGCGATGTCGAACCGCCACGGGCCGTCGGGCCGCTCCTTGACCCACACGTTGTTCTCGTCCGCAGCGGCGGACAGGGGACCGCCGGCCCAGGGCCGCAGACGTCCGGCCGCGGCCACATATGGATGGAGACGGCGCAGCCATCGGTGTGCGGCGGGGGCGTCGCGCCGGCAGATGCCGACGTCGGCGTCGGCGTGGTCGCGCCAGGACCGGCCCGCGTACAGCTCGAGGGCCACGCCGCCGGTGACCCACCAGCGGAACGGCGCCCCGGAGAAGAGCCGGACCAGCTCCCCGGTCGTGGCGGGTTGCCAGGGCCCGAGGTCGTCCCCGCTCACGCCCCCCGGCCTCCTCGGCCTTTGACCACGGCCGCCTGCCTATCAGTGCGTTCCGGCAAAGGGAGTCCTGATTGATCGCGGCGCACTGGCATGCTTGGCGGCAGTGGCGTTCCGCTACGACACCATCGGCACGGGGTACGCACGACACCGGCGCCCCGACCCCCGGATCGCGGCTCAGATCGACCGGGCCCTGGGCCCCGCCGAGTCGGTCATCAGCATCGGCTCGGGCACGGGTTCGTACGACCCGCGTGACCGTCGGGTCGTGGCCGTCGAGCCGTCGGAGGTCATGGTTTCCCAGCGCCCGGCCCGGAGCGCGCCGGTTGCCCGGGGAGTGGCCGAGGCCCTGCCGGTGGCGGACCGGTCCTTCGATGCCGCCCTCGCCACCTTGACCGTCCACCACTGGTCCGATCCGACCGCCGGACTGCAGGAGATGCGGCGGGTGGCCCCTCGTCAGGTCGTGCTCACCTTCGACCAGGACGACGCCTGGCTGGACGAGTTCTGGCTCACCCGCGACTACCTGCCTCACGACCAGCTGGGCGGCGCCCTGTACTCGGGCCTCGACCGCACGATCGAGGTGCTCCAGCCGGCCCGGGTCGAGATCGTGCCGGTCCCGTCCGACTGCCGGGACGGGTTCTTCTGCGCCTACTGGCGCAGGCCGGAGGCCTACCTCGATTCCGAGGTCAGATCCTCGATCTCCGTCCTGGCCCTGCTCGTCCCGGACACGCTCCGGCCCGGAATGGAGCGCCTCGCTCGGGATCTGCGGTCCGGCGCCTGGCACGAACGCAACCGGCACCTTCTGGAGATGGACTCCTACGACTACGGCTACCGGCTCGTGGTGGCGTCAAGTCCCTAGGTCGAAGTGGCGGCGGAGGTAGGCGCCGAACCCGGGGACGGTGAACTCGAGGGCGTTGTGGGCGGGTGAGTAGACGAGCCCCTTGGTGATCAGGCGGTCACGTTGGGTCGACGCCTGCTGGTGGGACTTGCCGAGAACCCGCACCACCTCTCCCGACGAGACCCGGCCGTCCCCCAGCGACGCCATGGCGCGCAGGTAGTCCTGCTCGGACGGGGAGGCCTTCTCCAGGCGGATCCGGTACAGGCCCTCGTCCAGGCGGCGGTCGACCGCGCCGAGGGCCGCCTCCACGTCGCGCGTCTCCATCACCTGGCCGGGGCGGTCCGAGGGGGTGCCCGCCGCCTTCCACGTCTCCTCGGCGTAGAGCTGGAGGAAGTACGGATAGGCGCGGATGTGGCCCACCAGTACGTCGAGGGCACCGGCGGAGTACGTGACCCCGAACTCCCCCGCCGGCACGGTCAGGGCCTCGACCACGTCGGTGTCGCTCAGCCAGTCGACCCGGTCGTAGAAGAGCCGCTCGGCGTAGGTGCCCGCCGCGGCCAGGTGGCCGGGCAGGTCGGGCAGGCCGGCCCCGATGAACGCGAGCGGCAGGTCCTTGGCGGCGTCGGCGGCGTGGAGCAGGGCGGACAGGTCGTGGCGGTCCATGAGCTGCAGCTCGTCCAGCAGGAAGGCGGCACCGACGGAGGCGTCGGCGGCAGCTTCGCCGAGGCGGACGAACAGGGCGTCGAGGGCGTCCTCGGGCAGCGGGGCGGACCGGGTGGATTGCAGGCCCAGGCGCAGGGTGACCTCGCCGAGGTCGGCCGTGAGCGACGCCCCGCCGAGCTGCTCGCGCAGCCAACCCAGGGCGGTGGCGAGCCGGCCCCGGCCCAGGGCCCGGCTGGCCTGGACGAGGACGCCGGCGATCGACCCGCCGATGCCGGCGTCGCGGCGCACCTCGTGGTAGCCGACCAGCCAGCCCCGGTCCCGCAGGCGGTCGGTGACCTCGCGGAGGAGCACGGTCTTGCCCATGCCGCGCAGGCCGTACCAGACGATGCTCTCCGCCCCCCGGTGCCCCTCGAACTGGCCGGCCAGGTAGTCCACCTGGGCCAGCTGGCGCCCCCGGCCGGCCAGGAGCGGCGGCCTCGTCCCGGCGCCGGCGCAGTACGGGTTGACCCGGTGGGCCATACGACGACGAGTATAGCAATAGCGACAGATTATGGGGAGACACAATGGTGGTGACACCGGGGAGAGGAGGCCCGATGTCTGTCGAGCTCGACCTGGTGCATGGGTCGGCCCGGTAGGCGATGCCCCGCTGTTTCACCCGGGTGAAGATGCCGTCGAACTCGTCCTCGCTCACCAGGAAGGGCGTAAGGGGCGCGCACCGGATCCACCAGCAGGAGGGTCAGCCGAACGACAACGGCCGCGGCTTCTACTTCGAGGATCCGTCCGGTCACAACATGGAGGTGCTCACCCACCCCTACGGTTCGTGACGGCCGGGTCGTGCGGCCGGGGGGTCGTCAGCACCCGAGGGCGTAGCTGATCGCCGTGCACACCTGCTGCATGGCGTGATCGCCGAGCTCTCCGATCGGCCCCGTGAGGGTCGACTGGGCCACCGTGTGGAGGCCGTCGCAGTTGACGGCCGACGGACGCTCGAGGCCCACCTGCTCGTGATCCACGGTGACCTCGGCCGCCAAGCCGCGCATGGAGGTGGTGACCTCGGCGACCGTCACCAGGCCGCGTACGTCGATGACCTCGGAGCGGGTGAGGATCAGGACCGGACGCCGTTTCCGGCCGACGTGGGCCAGCCACAGCTCGCCGCGTCTCACTCCTCGCCCCAGGTCTCGGCCTCCGCCCAGAACGTGTCCGTCTCCTCGGGCTTCCTCTGGTAGGCAGCCCGGTCCGATCGGGCCAGGACGGCACGGACGGCATCGGCGACTCCCTGCCGGGCGGCGGCGGAGACGTTGACGCCGAGCTCCCGGGCCCGTTCCGCCAGCTCGTCATCCAGGGTGAAGGTCGTGCGGATCGATGCCACACCCCAATGCTAGCATCTTGTGGTAGCATCACATACCAGCATGACAGGCGGGGAGGGCGCGGCAGCCAGCCGTCTGAGCCCGTGACCATGGCACCGTGGCCCCCGGGATGATGCCGATTTGATCCCCCACCGGTGATACGCCGGGCCCGTCCTCTCCGAATGCCGGCTGGACCGGAGTCAAAGGGAGGGGCCGTGGCTGACGTGGACGTCGTCGTCGTAGGTGGGGGCATCGCCGGCTCGTCCCTGGCCTACGCCCTGGCCTCGGCCGGGCGGGAGGTGGCCGTGCTCGAGGCCTCGACCGAGTTCGAGGACCGGGTCCGGGGGGAGCAGATGCACGCCTGGGGCGTGGCCGAGGCCCGCGACCTCGGCGTGGAGCAGGTCCTGCTCGACGCCGGGGCGCACGTCACCACGGTGTGGCGCCAGTACACCGAGGGGGCTCCCGAGCCGGCGGAGCTCCCGGTGTCGATCATGGTGCCCGGCGTGGCCGGCACCTTGAACCTGCGGCACCCCGCCGCCTGCCAGGCGCTAATCGACGCCGCCGGCCGGGCCGGCGCCCAGGTCGACCGGGGCGTGTCCGACATCGAAGTGACGCGCAACGGCGCCATGACCGTGTCCTACCAGCGCGACGGGAAGCGCCACACCCTGCGGGCGCCCCTGGTCGTCGGCGCCGACGGGCGGGGCTCGACCGTGCGCCGTCAGGCCGGCATCGAGCTGCACCGGGACGAGCCGATCAACTACATCGCCGGCCTGCTGCTGGACGATCTGGCCGTTCCCGACGACCACGACGCCATCGTCTCCGAGGGGGACCTGTTCCTCGTCCTGTTCCACCAGGGAGGGGGCCGGGCCCGCGCCTATCTGGTGGCGGGCAAGTCGGGACAGCACCGCTTCGCCGGGCGGGAGGCCACCCAGCGGTTCCTGGATGCTCTGCCGCTGAAGACCTTCCCGTGGGCGGAGCAGCTGGCGGCGGGCACCCCGGCGGGGCCGTGTGCCACCTACCCCGGTGACGACACCTGGACCGAGCACCCCTACGCCGAAGGCGTGGTCCTCGTCGGCGACGCGGCGGGATGGAACGACCCCGTGATCGGCGAGGGCCTCTCGATCTCCATGCGCGACGTCCGCGTGGCGCGTGACCTGATCCTCGCCGGCGCCCGCGGCCCGGGTGACTTCGCCCCCTACGGGGCCGAGCGCCACGAGCGGATGCGCCGTCTGCGTCTCCTCGCCGACGTGGTCTCGGTCACCTTCGCCGAGGACGCCGACAACCGGGCCGCCCGCCGGGCGTGGGTGGGCCAGCGCATGGCCACGATGGACCCCGAGCTGTTTCCCTACTTCGCCGCCATCCTGGCCGGGCCCGAGACCCTCCCGCCCGAGCTCGTCGACGAGTCGATCCTCGAGCGCATCCGCACCGCGTAGCGGCCAGTCGATCCCGTTCCGGCGCGGTCAGACCGGGCCGGCGTAGAGGTCGAGGCTGTGGGCCATGCCCCCGTCGACCGAGATCGTCTCCCCGGTGATGAACCGGGCGGCGTCGGTCGCCAGGAAGACGATGACGTCGGCCACGTCCTCGGGGTCGGCCCACCGCCGCAGTGGTGTCAGCTGCTCGACCGCCTCGACCACGCCCGCGACCTTCTTGTTGCTGGCCCACAGGGCGGTGTCCACGACTCCGGGTGCCACCGAGTTCACCCGGATCCCGAGCGGTCCCAGCTCCACCGCCAGCGAGCGGGTGGCGGCGTCGAGGGCGCCCTTGGACGCGGCGTAGGCGGCCCGCCGGGGCGTGCCCGTCCGCCCCGACACCGAGGACAGGTTGACGATCGAGCCCCGTCTCCGCTCGATCATCCCCGGGACCAGCGCGGCGACCAGGAGAAGCGGCGCCCGCACGTTGACCGCCAACAGCTGATCGATCAGGTCGGCGTCGGTGTCGACGATCGGCAGCCGGGCGGCGGCGGCGGCGTTGTTGACCAGGATGTCGACGCGGCCCAGGGCGGCCTCGGCCTGGCGGGCAACGGCGGGACCGGCAGCGGCCCCGCTCAGGTCGGCCGGGAGCACGACGGGATCGTGCTCGAGACCGCCGGCGACGCGGCCGAGGTCGTCCCGGCTCCGGGCCACGAGCGCGACCCGGGCCCCGGCCCCGTCCAGGGCCGTCGCGGTGGCGGCCCCGATGCCCCGCGACGCACCGGTCACCAGGGCCGTGCGACCCTCCAGGGGCAGGTTCATTACCGGAGGGTAGGCGAGGTCCCCGACCCGGCCGAGGGGATCCGGGCGGGCCCCGCATGGGGCCCGGCCGCTCAGCCGGTCGGCGCCACCCGGTTCACGACGATCCGGCGCACGTGCTCGTGGGAGACGCCGGCGGCCTGGGCGATCCGGCGCAGGCTGTGGCCGGCGTCGCTGGCGGCCGCCACCGCCTGCTCGAAGCTGGCGCGGGACTGCCGGCTGGTCGACGCCGCCAGGGCCACCCCGGCGAGGATGTCGGTCGGCCCGCTCTCCGCCGCCCCGTCGGCGCCGAACAGCAGCTGGCCCATCACCTCGACGAAGGCCCGCTCGGGCGGAAGCCGCTCCCCCATCACGGCCAGGACCATGTTCCCGAACGCCACCATGGTCATGAAGCGGGCCAGGTCGTCGGTGCTGAGGCCGGGGCTGATGGTGCCGGCGTCGATGCTGCGCTCGGTCGCGGCCACGAACTCGCTGATCTTGAGCGCGAGGAGCCGCCGCAGCGTGGCGGCCAGCTTCGGGTCGCGCCGGGCCGCCACGATGACGTCGAGCAGGAGGGTCGTCTCCGGGGCCGGGGCGGTGGCCATCTGGTGGGCCACCACGGTGGCGACGCTGCTGGGCCGGGCCCAGGCCGCGCCCGAGAGGGAGCCCTCGGCCAAGCCCTCCATCGACCGCAGCCCCAGGCTCTGCAGCAACAGGTCGAGCTTGCCGTGGAAGTGCGAGTACAGGGCGCCGGTGGTGACGCCGGCCCGCTCGGCTATCTCGGCCACGGTGGCGGCCTCGTAGCCGCGCTCGGTGAAGACGTCGACGGCGGCCTGCAGCAGCGCCGAGCGCGAGCTGGTCACTCAGGCCCCCGAGGGGGCCACGGGGGTGAAGCGGACCGGCAGGTGCTTGACCCCGCCGACCAGGGGGATGCCGTTGGCCTCGAGATGGATCGGGGGACCGGCCGGCTCGATGTCGGGCAGGCGGCGCAGGAGCTGGCGGAACACGATCGACAGCTCTCGCCGGGCCAGGTGGGCGCCGAGGCAGAAGTGGGGCCCGGGCCCGCCGAAGCCGACGTGCTCGCTGGCGTCGCGCTGGATGTCGAAGCGGTCGGGATCGGGGAACACGGCCGGGTCGCGGTTGGCGGGCCCGTAGAACAGGACGACCTTGTCCCCCTCCTCGAAGGCCTGCCCGCCGAGCTCGGTCTTCTGGGTGACGGTCCGGCGCATGAAGGTGACCGGTGAGGCGTAACGCACGATCTCGTCCACGGCTCCGGCCGTGCGCGCCTCCAGGTCCTCCTGCCAGATCCGCCGCTGGTCGGGGAACTCCCCGAGCAGGTGCATACCGAGCGAGGTGGCGGTGCGGGTGGTGTCGTTGCCCGCCACGGCGAGGAGGATGAAGAACGGGCCCAGCTCCTCGGGGGCCAGGAACTCGCCTTCCACGTCGGCGTGCACCAGGGCCGAGGTGAGGTCGTCGGTCGGCTCGGCCCGGCGGGCGTCGGCCAGCTCCCCCATCAGCCCGGTCAGGGTCATGCCCGCCTCGAAGATGGCGCTGAAGGGATCACGCCCCCCGAGCATCTCGGGGTCACCGGCGCCGAGGATGATGTTGGTGGCCTCGAGCACGGTGTGGAACTGCGAGCGGGGGATGCCCATCATGTCGCAGATGACGAACAGCGGGAAGGGGGCGGAGATGGCCTCGACCAGGTCGACCTCGCCCTTCTCGCAGATGTCGTCGATCAGCTCGGCGCAGATCCGCTCGACCGAGTCCTGGACCTCCTGAAGGCGCCGGGGGGTGAACGAGCGGCTGACGATCCCGCGCAGTCGGGCGTGGCGGGGATCGTCCATGTTGATGAACGACCCGAAGAACTCCATGGCCTGCTCGGGCATGTCCTGGATGGCGATCGATCCCTGCCCGGAGCAGAACAGCTGCGGGCGGCGGCTGATCTCCACCAGCTCGGCGTGGCCGATGACAGCCCAGAACGGATGCACCTCGTCGAGGAACCCCTCCAGCTCGACGGGGAACAACGGCCCGTGCTCGCTGCGGAGGCCGGCGAAGTCGGCCATCCGCTCCGCCAGGGACCGCCGCCAGAAGCCGGACTGCCCCACCGACAGGCCGCTCGGCGCCAGCGTGTTCATCGGTCGTCTCCTCCCCCGGGTGCGGCGCGCGACGCCCACGCCGCCCGCGCCTCGGGCGAGTCCAGCCGCCCGAAGTTGAAGCGCATGTTGGCGGACTGGCCGCCGACGGCGACGAGGGCGCCGTCCGGGGTCCACACCCGCACCGATCCGTGGCCGTGCGAGCCGGCGGCCATGTGGCCGCGCAGGTCCATGAGCACCCACTCGACGCCGTCGGGCACGCTCCCGAAGCGCATGCTGTTGTCCAGGCTGATCCCCCCGCCGGCGATCCCGGCGGCCCGGGCGATGGCGGGAGGGACCATGTCGGCCAGGAAGGCGATGCCGGCCCGGGTGAGCCCGGTCCACCCCTCCGGGGCCGCCGTCGGCACGATGCGCGCCCACAGCGCCATGTGGGGCGCCGACTCCGGCGGCCCGAGCGTCTCGGCCACCCGGACCTCCACCCACGAGTGGAAACCGGGCTGGTCGGCCGGCGGGGACTCGACCCGGGGGCCCGGACCGGTCGCCATGGGAACGCCCCGGTCGGGACCGGTCACCGCCGGCATCTCCTCGTACTGGCCCTCCATCCCGTCGGGACGGGGCGCGGCCGTCGAGCCCAGGGCCACGAACAGCACCCGGTCCCCCAGCCGCCCGGTCACCTGGCACTGGGAGATGTGGCGGCCGTTGGAGAGGACCTCGACCGGACAGTCGATGACGTCCCCGGTCGAGGCCTGCGAGACGTACTGGGTCGTGATCCACAGACAGGGCCGGCGGGTGGCCGCCTCCATGGCCACCACGGCTACGGCGATGGCGGTTCCGCCGTAGAGGGCGCCGTCGCCGCGCGACACCCGGGGCGTGAGGGTGAACCGGCCCTGCCGGCCGTCGGGGTCGAACGAGAGCCCCAGCAGCTCCACGTCCGCCGGGTCGGGGCAGCCCGTCACTTGACGAGCGGGTCCCGGGGCAGGCCGAGGATGCGCTCGCCGATCTGGTTGCGCGTGATCTCGGACGTGCCGCCGGCGATCGTCATGGCCCGGGAGAAGATCAGCACCTGGTTGGCGATGGCGGCCACGTCCTCACCGATGGCGAAGCCGGGGCCGATCAGCTCGAGGGCCAGGTCGGCCGAGCGCTGCATGCTCTCCGCCGAAAGCAGCTTGGTCACGTTGCCCTCGGGACCGGGCTCCCCGCCGGCGACGGCCCGTTCGGCCGAGCGCAGGTTGAGGACCTTGAGGGTCTGGGCCTCGGCCAGGTGCCGGCCCACCTGCTCGGCCAGTCCCGACTTCGGGGTGCCGTCGGCGTGGTGGCCGTAGTCCCGGTAGATGCCGGCCATGTCGAGGCCGAAGCCGACGCCCGTGCCGCCGCCGATGCTCACCCGCTCGTTGCCGAGGGTGGAGCGGGCCACCGTCCAGCCGCCGTCGACGGGACCGACCACGTCGTCGTCGGGGACGAAGACGTCGTTGAAGAACACCTCGTTGAACATCGACTGGCCCGACGCCTCGCGGAGGGGCCGGACCTCGACGCCCTCGGCGTGCATGTCGAGGACCACGGTCGTGATGCCGTTGTGCTTGGGGGCGTCGGGGTTGGTCCGCACGGTCGCCAGGCCGCGGTGGCAGTACTGGGCCCCGCTGGTCCAGACCTTCTGCCCGTTGATCAGGAAGCCGCCGTCGACGCGGGTGGCCTTGGTGCGGATGCCGGCCGCGTCCGACCCGGCGTCGGGCTCGGAGAACAGCTGGCACCACACCAGCTCCCCCTCGAGGGTCGGGCGCACCCAGCGGGCGATCTGGTCCGGGTTCGAGTGCTGGATCAGGGTGAGGATGACCCAGCTGGTGATGCCGTAGTTGGGCCGGTCCACCTTGGCCCGGGCGAACTCCTCGTCGATGACCAGCTGCTCGAGGGCCTTGGCCTCGCGGCCCCACGGCTTGGGCCAGTGCGGCATCACGTAGCCGGTCTCGATGAGCTTGGCCCGCTGCTCGCCCGCCGGCAGGGCGGCGATCTCCTCGGCCGCCGCCCGGATCTCGGGGCGGAGCGACTCGGCCTCCGGCGGCAGCGCCAGGCCCATCTGCCGGGTGGTCCCGGCCACGGCCAGCTCGGTCACCCGCGCCGCCGCCCCGTCGGGGTCGAAGAGGGCGGCCAGGGTGGCGGCCCGGCGCAGCAGCATGTGCCCGTCGTGGGCCCAGGTGAAGCCGATCCCGCCGTGGATCTGGATGTTGAGCTGGGCGTTGCGCAGGAAGGTGGGAAGGGCCTGGGCGGCGGCCACGGCCGAGGCGAGGGCCAGCTGGTCCCCGCCCGACTCGACGGCGCGCGCCGCGTCCCACACCGACGCGGTGGCGACCTCGGAGGCCACGAGCATGTTGGCGCAGTGGTGCTTCACCGCCTGGAACATGGCGATGACCCGGCCGAACTGCTCGCGCGTCCGGGCGTAGTCGGTGGCGCGCTCGACGCACTCCTGGGCCCCCCCGGCGGCCTCGGCCGAGGCCAGCAGCCAGGCCAGGTCCCGGGCCAGGGTGGCGCCGGCGGGGATGACCCGCTCCGGGCCCACCTCGACCCCCTCGGCCCGCACCCGGCCCGAGCGCCGGGTCGGGTCCAGGTTGCCGGCCGTGT
>DASUHN010000422.1 GCA_036273495.1 Acidimicrobiales bacterium
GGCACGCGGGTGCTGGTCGACCGGATCTGGCCCCGCGGGTTGACCAAGGCCAAGGCCGACCTCGACGAGTGGTGCAAGGTCGTGGCCCCCTCGACCGAGCTGCGCAAGTGGTACAGCCACGACCCGGCCCGGTTCGGGGAGTTCACCCGGCGCTACCGCGCCGAGCTAAAGGATCCGGACCGGTCCGAGGCGGTGGACCACCTACGGAGCCTGGCCAGGCGCCGGAACCTCACCCTGCTCACCGCCACCAAGTCCCCCGAGATCAGCGAGGCCGAGGTGCTGGCCGAGATGCTGCGCACGTGACGGTCTTGGGGCTTCCACCCGGGGCCAAGGCATGTCTGTTCGACCTCGATGGTGTCCTCACCCAGACGGCGAAGGTGCACGCCGCCGCCTGGAAGGAGATGTTCGACTCCTACTTGCAGGCCCGGGCGGCAAGGAGCGGGGAGCCGTTCGTGGCGTTCGACCGGGTGGCCGACTACGACGCCTACGTGGACGGCAAGCCCCGCGCCGACGGGACCCGTTCCTTCCTGACCGCCCGGGGTATCGACCTGCCCGAAGGCGCTCCGAACGATCCGCCGGGGACGGAGACCGTGCATGGTCTGGGAAACCACAAGAACGAGATCGTGCTGCGCCGGATCCGATCCGACGGTGTGGCCGCCTACGAGGGTTCGGTTCGCTACGTCCGGGCCGTCCGCGAGGCCGGCCTGGGTCGTGCGGTGGTGTCCTCCAGTGCCAACTGCGCCGACGTGCTGGTGGGCGCCGGCATCCAAGACCTCTTCGAGGCGCGCATCGACGGCTTGACCGCCGAGCGGGATCATCTGGCGGGCAAGCCGGCGCCGGACATGTTCCTGGCCGGTGCCGCAGCCCTCGGTGTCCGACCAGCGAACGCGGCGGTGTTCGAAGACGCCCTGGTCGGGGTGGCGGCGGGTCGGGCCGGAGGCTTCGGCTGCGTGGTGGGGGTCGACCGGGCCGGCCAGGCCGACGAGCTCAAAGCCCATGGCGCCGACGTCGTGGTGGCGGACCTGGCCGAGCTGCTGGATGTCCGATGATCAACCATCCCGCCTTCACCGTCGAGCCGTGGTGCCTGCGGGCCACCGATCTGGACCTGGCCGTGCTGGCCCAGTCCGAGTCTGTCTTCGCCCTGGCCAATGGGAACATCGGCTGGCGGGGCAACCTCGACGAGGGGGAGCCCCATGGCCTGCCCGGCTCCTATCTCAACGGGGTCTACGAGCGCCGCCCCCTGCCCTACGCCGAAGCCGGCTACGGGTACCCGGACTTCGGCCAGACCATCATCAATGTGACCAATGGCAAGGTCATCCGTCTCCTTGTCAACGACGAGCCCTTCGACGTCCGCTACGGGGAGCTCCGGGCCCACGAGCGCTGCTTAGACTTCCGGGCCGGCGTCCTCTACCGCCGCGCCGAGTGGGCCTCCCCGGCCGGGAGCGCGGTGCGGGTGTCCTCCACCCGCCTGGTCTCCTTCGTGCAGCGCTCGATCGCGGCGATCTGTTATGAGGTCGAGCCCCTCGACGGGCCAGCCCGGGTGGTCGTGCAGTCCGAGCTGGTGGCCAACGAGGAGTTGCCCGCCCCCGGGGGCGATCCCAGGGTGGCGGCGGTGCTGGATGCGCCTCTGGTCGCCGAGCAACATGCCGCCCAGGGGGCCCGGGCCGGCCTGGTGCACTCGACGCGCCACAGCGCCCTTCGCATCGCCGCAGTCATGGACCATGTGGTGGACGGGCCGGCTGGCACCGAGGTGTCGGCCGAGGCCTTCCCCCACCTGGGACGCGTGACGCTGACCGCGTCGCTCGAACCAGGGACCCGTCTCCGCCTGGTCAAGCTCGTGGCCTATGGCTGGTCGGGCTCCCGCTCGCGGCCTGCGGTGTGGGATCAGGCCGACGCCGCCCTGGCCGGGGCCGCCCGGGGGGGATGGGACCAGCTGCTCACCGAGCAGCGGGCTTACCTCGATGCCTTCTGGGACGGCGCCGACGTGGAGGTCGAAGGCGACGCCGAGCTGCAACAGGCCGTGCGCTTCTCCTTGTTCCACGTCCTGCAGGCGGGGGCCCGGGCCGAGGGCAGGGCCATACCCGCCAAGGGGCTGACCGGGCCGGGCTATGACGGCCACTGCTTCTGGGACACCGAGGCCTATGTCCTGCCCGTGCTGACCAACGTGGCCCCCGACGCTGTGGCCCACGCCCTGCGCTGGCGCCACTCCACCCTCCC
>DASUHN010000423.1 GCA_036273495.1 Acidimicrobiales bacterium
CCCGCCTGGATCTGGGACGGCGGGCTGGTGGCGGCCGGGCTGGGCTCGACGGCCGTGATCGTGGGCGTCCTGCGGGCGCCGCGGGGCCCGGTGGGCCGGGTACTGGCTCTGGCTCCCCTGGCCTGGCTGGGCCGGATCAGCTACTCGCTGTACCTGTGGCACTGGCCGGTCATCGTCCTGGTCAACCCGAGCACCACCGGCCTGTCCGGCGCGGCGCTGGTGGTGCTGAGGGTGGCGCTGATGCTGGCCGCCACGTGCGCCAGCTACTACCTGGTCGAGACCCCTCTCCGGCGAGCGGACTGGGCGGCGTGGCGGCGGCGCGCCCTGGCTCCCGCCGGCGCCCTGGCCACCGCCGCCCTCGTCGTCGTCGGGACAACGGCGCCGGTGTCGGCGGGCGCCGCCCCGGTCTCACACCGCGACAGCCCGGCCACGCTCAACGCCACCGTCGGCTCGGTGCCGGCGGCGCTGCCGGTGGGACGCGTTCCCTCACCGTCGGATCCCCTGCGCGTCTGGATCATGGGTGACAGCGTGATGTTCGACAGCGCGGCGGGGTTGACCGCCGCTCTCGAGGCGACCGGGCGCGCCACCGTCACCGCCAACAGCTCGTTCGGGGGCTGGGGGCTGAGCACCGACCACGTGTGGCCGAGCGACGCCCAACGGATCATCAGGCAGTACCGCCCGGAGGTGGTGATCGGCACGTGGTCGTGGGACGACGGGCTGGCGGCCGCCGATCCGCCGGCCTACCGGACCCGGCTCGAGCAGGCGGTGAGAACGATCCTCACGCCCGGTGACGGCGTGGACCTGATGGTGCTGCTCGAGTACCCCCCCACCGGACCCTCACCCGCGGTCAGCGATCCGGTGGCGCGGGCCGCCAAGTGGAAACAGCAGCTCCAGGTGCAGGGGGCATGGGACCGCGTCGCTCGTTCGGTCACCGACGCCTTCCCGGGCCACGCCGCCTACCTGCGGACCACACCGGTGTTCGCGCCCGACGGTCGGGTCATGACCTGGATGCGCGTGTCGGGCACGACCTGGATCCGGGCGCGCAAGCTCGACAACACCCACATGTGCCCGTACGGGGCGGCGCTGTTCGGCTCGGCCGTGGTGACCGCCATCGCGGAGCCCCTGCTCCTCGGGACGATGAGCCCGGGCTGGGAGACCGGGGCGTGGACCCACGACGGGCGCTACAACGACCCGCCCGGTGCCTGTCCCGCCGACCAGCCGCCGCCCGGCTACACCGGAATCCCACTGCCCGTCACCAGCGGCTGACGGCCGGCGGGGGCGCTTCTGTCCCGGAAGCCGCTCCCCTATCATCGGTCGGTGCCCAAGGTCTACGCCGTCGCCAACCAGAAGGGCGGCGTCGCCAAGACCACGACCGTCCACTCCCTCGGCACGGCGCTGGCGGAGCGGGGCCGGCAGGTCCTCCTGGTCGATCTCGACCCCCAGGCGTGCCTCACTTACTCGCTCGGCCTGGTGGCCGCCGAGCTCGGCCACTCGCTGCACGACGTGATCGTCCACCGCACCCCGGCCGCGGACGCCCTCACCAAGGTCGGGGACATCCACATCCTTCCGGCCACGATCGACCTGACGGGCGCCGAGATCTACCTGCTCTCCAAGACCGGGCGTGAGTACGCGCTGGCGCGGGCCATCGAGCCGGTGGTGTCCGGCTACGACGTCGTGCTCATCGACTGCCCGCCCTCGCTCGGCATCCTCACGATCAACGGGCTGACCGCCGCCCACGAGGTGCTCATCCCGCTGCAGTGCGAGACGCTGTCGAGCCGCGGCGTCGGCCAGCTCCTCGAGACGGTGGGCGATGTGCGCAGCTTCACCAATCCCGGACTGGGTGTGGCGGGCGTGATCGCCACCATGTACGACGGCCGCACGCGCCTGGGCCAGCAGGTCCTGGCCGACGCCCACGAGCAGCACGGCCTCGAGCTCCTCCCCCCGCCGGTGCCCAAGTCGGTGAAGGTGGCGGAGGCGCCGGGCCGGAGCCGCTCGGTCCTGCAGCACGCCCCCCACTCCCCCGCCGCCGACGCCTATCGCGAGCTGGCCGCCCACCTCGACAGCCGGATCCGCTGAGCGAGGGCCGGTGACGCCCCGCGCCGTCGACCCCACCGGTAAGCAGGCCCTCTTCGGCTCCCCCCCGGCCGCCGCCGGGGACCGCCTGGCTCCGGGCGTGCGGCGGGAAGGAAAGGCGGCGCTCTTCTCGACCGCCCCCCGCCAGCCGGGCACCGTGGTCGTGGAGTGCTCGGGCTGCCGGGTGCTGAGCCGGGTCTCGCTGTTCGACCTCGGCCTGCGCGCCCTGTCCGGTTCGGCCTGGTTCCCGCTGCGTCGCCACTCCCACTGGATCCGCTGCCCCAACTGCGCCAAGCGGCAGTGGTGCCGGATCGGTTGGAACGACTGACCGATCGGAGCTATACCTCGGATTCGAAATTCGGGGGAGGGGGCGTCATGCAGAACCGCTGGGTCCAGGAGCCGGTGAGCGGGGAGGGGGGCGAGGTGGTGCCGTTTCCTGCCAATGCCCGCCTCGAGGTCACCTACCTGACCGATCCCGAGGTCCTGGCGGCGGCGCTGCCGCCGCCTCTGACCGCACCGCCCGAGCCGCGGGTCCACGTCCGGTTCACGCGCATCGAGGTCAACGGGCACCTCCACGAGATCGTCTGCTCGTTCCTGGTCGACGCCATGTACGGGGACCAGCTCGGCCAGCACTGCCTGGTCATGCCGATCGACCTGGCCGACGCCATCGCCCCCAGCCGCGAGCGCTACGGGGAGCCCAAGAAGATGGCCGAGATGGCCTTCGAGCGCCAGGGGGACCACGTGCGGGCCAGCGTCACCCGCCAGGGGGTCACGATCATCGACGTGGTGGGAGACGTGACCGAGAAGCTCCCGACTCCCGAGCCGTACCCGCTCCTGCACTTCTGGTACAAGTTCCTGCCCGCGGTCGAGGGGCCGGGTTTCGACGCCGGGCCGTTCCTCGTGACCCTCCACCAGACCATGAAGCCCGAGTCCGCCGAGTTGGTCGACGGCAAGATCGTGCTGCGCGACCTGCCCGGCACCCCGGTGGCCGACCTGCCCGTGCTCGAGCAGGAGTCGATGCGGTTCATGATGACGTCGTCGGACTTCTACCACGTGCTCGAGGACGTCGTCATCGACCCGGCCGAGTACGCCAGACACGTTGCCGTCCAGTACCGGTAGTCCCGCCCCCGACCGCCCGGAGCGGACCTACGACCGGCGGGGCTTTCTCGGCCTGACCGCCCGCCTGGCGGGAGGCGCCGCCCTCCTCGGCGGCGCCCCGGGGCTCCTGGCGGCGTGCAGCTCCTCAGGCTCGGGGGCCTCGGGCTCGTCCGGATCGCCGGCGTCGGGCCCCGGCACCGCCTCCGCCGGCACCCCCAAACGGGGCGGCTCGCTCAAGATCGGCATCGACGCCGAGACCAACGGCTTGAACCCCGTGGCCAGCGACTTCACCTCGCCGGCCGTCTACTACGCCCGGGCCGTGTTCGACACGCTGACCATCCAGGCGTCGGACGGTTCGGTCAAGCCCTACCTGGCGCAGTCGGTCACCCCCAACGCCAGCTACGACGTGTGGACGATCACCCTGCGGCCCGGCGTCGTCTTCCATGACGGGACCCCCCTGGACGCCGACGCCCTGGTCACGTACCTCAACCAGGTGGTGGCGAGCCCGACCTACTCGATCACCCTGCAGAAGCTGATCCGGAGCGTCTCCAAGACAGGGAACCTGTCGGTCAGCGTCAAGATGGGCCAGCCCTGGGTGGCCTTCGACGCCTATCTGTCGGGAGGAACCGGCGGAGCGGCCCAGCTCGGCTTCATCCCCTCGCCGAAGATGCTGGCGGACCCGAACGGAGCCAATCACCCGGTGGGAACCGGGCCGTTCGTGTTCCAGCGTTGGGACTCGAACGTGCAGTTCGTCGCCACCCGCAACCCGCACTACTGGCGATCGGGCCTGCCCTACCTGGACCAGATCACCTTCAAGCCGATCCCCGACGAGACGGCGCGGATTCAGACCCTCGATGCCGGCGGCGTCGACCTCATCCAGACCGCGGCCTACGACACGATCGCCTCGCTCCTGCATCAGTCGCAGTTCACCGTTCTCAGCAACGTCCACGGTGACGTGGGTGAGCCGAGCCAGAACTTCATCATGCTGAATACGCAGGTGGCGCCCCTCGACGACGTCCGGGTCCGCCGGGCCCTCGCCTCCGCCACCGATCAACGCCAGCTCAGCCGGCTCACCGAATCCAACCTGGTCCCGCCCTCGTCGGGCCCGTTCGAGCCGGGCAACCCCTGGTACTCGCCGACCGGCTATCCCACCTTCGACCTGGCCAAGGCCCAGGCGCTGGTGAAGGCGTACCAGGCGGAGAAGGGGCCGATCTCATTTCCGCTGATCACCGCCGGTACCACACAGCTCAACCAGATGCAGGTCCTCCAGCAGATGTGGAGGAAGGCCGGGATAACGGTCAGCTCCATCGACACGCCCACGAGCACGGCCCAGATCAGCGCCATCCTGATCGGGGACTATGCGGCGTCGTCGTGGGGCCAGTTCTCGGCGCCGGACCCCGACATGAACTATCCGTTCTGGTCGGCAACGACGGTGGCGCCGCTCAAGAAGTTCGCCGTGAACTTCGCCCGCAACGCCGACCCGGAGATCGAGGCCGCCCTGCAGGTGGGGCGGACCAACCCCGACCGGTCCGCCCGGATCGGGGCGTACCAGAAGGTGGCCCGGCGGCTGGCCGCCGACGTCCCCTACATCTGGACGGGCCGGGCCCTCGGCGCGGTGGCGGCCCGGCGCAACGTGGCGGGCTACGCGACCGGGCTCTCCCTGCCCCAGGGCGGCCGGGCGGCCGCCCTCAACGGCTCGAACATCTGGCTGACCGAGATCTGGATGAGCTGAGCCGTGGAGGCCCGGGCGGCCGGCGCGCCTCTCCCCGAGGCCATGGCGCTGGCCACCACCCGGTCCGACGGGAGCCCGGCGGGACCGTCCGGCCTTGATGGGACGGTCCCGCCTGACCGCGGTCAGGAGCAGCCGCTGGTCGTCCCGCAGCTGGCGCAGACGAAGCACGACCCGGCCCGCTGCATGGCGTTGCCGCACTGGTAGCAGTAGGGGGCGTCCTTGATCTCCCCGATCGGGCTGATCTCGACCGCGGTGTCGCTGACGTCCACCACCCCGATGGTCTCGGTGGTGGTCTCCTCCACGCCCGGAAGGGTGGGCTGGGTGCGCTCGTCGGTGGTGAGGATCCCGAGCTCCTCCCGCTCCTCGTAGGGCAGGTAGTCGACCGCCAGCCGCCGGAAGATGTAGTCGACGAGGCTCGACGCCAGGCTCAGATCGGGGTCGTCGGTCATGCCGGCCGGCTCGAACCGCATGTTGGTGTACTTGCGGACGTAGGTGGCCAGCGGGACTCCGTGCTGGAGGCCCAGGCTGATCGAGATCGAGAAGGCGTCCATCACCCCGGCCAGGGTCGATCCCTGCTTGGAGACCTTCATGAAGACCTCACCCGGTCGGCCGTCCTCGTACTCGCCGACCGTCACGTACCCCTCGCAGTCGGCAACCCGGAAGGCGAAGGTCTCGGACCGCCGGCGCTTGGGCAGCCGCTCCCGGATGGGCTGCTTGACCACCACCGTCTGGATGGCGAGCTGCTTCTCCAGCTCGGCCACCTTCTGGGCCAGGATGGGGTCGAGGACCACGGGAGCGGGAGCCTGGTCCTTCTCCTTCTTGGCCGTCGACAGCGGCTGGGCCACCTTGCAGTTGTCGCGGTAGATGGCCACCGCCTTGAGCCCGAGTTGCCAGGCGTCGATGTGGAGCTGCTCGACGTCCTCCACGCCTGCGTCCTCGGGCATGTTCACGGTCTTCGAGATGGCGCCGGAGATGAACGGCTGGACGGCACCCATCATCCGGACGTGTCCGAGGTAGTGGATCGCCCGCTCGCCGACGGCGCAGTCGAAGACCGGGTAGTGCTCGGTCTTCACGTAGGGCGCGCCGACGACGCCGTTCCGCTCGTCGATGAATGCGACGGTCTCCTCGACCTCGCGCGGCGCGTAGCCGAGCCGCTCGAGTGCCATCGGCACGGTCTTGTTGACGATCGTGATCTCGCCGCCGCCGACGAGCTTCTTCGACTTGACGAGCGAGAAGTCGGGCTCCACGCCGGTCGTGTCGCAATCCATCATGAAGCTGATCGTCCCGGTCGGAGCGAGCACGGTCGCCTGCGCGTTCCGGAAGCCGTGGATCTCGCCGAGGTCAAGCGCGTCGTCCCACGCCTTGCGGCAGTGGCCGAGCAGGTCGGCCGGCACGGAATCCGCGTGCTCGATGTTCCCGACCGCAGCCCGGTGCTTCGCGATCACGCCGATCATCGGCGCGCGATTGACCTGGTAGCCGTCGAACGAGCCCATGCGGGCGGCGATCTCCGCCGACTTGCGGTACGCCCGGCCGGTCATGAGGCCGGTGATCGCGGCCGCGTACGCGCGTCCCTCGTCGGAGTCGTACGGCAGCCCGCGTGCCATCAGCAGCGCGCCGAGATTCGCGTAGCCGAGCCCGAGCTGCCGGAACCGCTTCGCGTTCCGCCCGATCTCGGGGGTCGGATAGGACGAGTAGCCGACGAGGATCTCCTGCGCGAGGAAGACGACGTCGACCGCGTGCTCGAACGCCTCGACGTCGAGCTCGCCGTCCTCCCGCCGGAACTTCATGAGGTTGAGCGAGGCGAGGTTGCACGCCGAGTCGTCGATGGACATGTACTCGGAGCACGGGTTCGAGGCGTTGATGCGGCCCGTGTTCGGGAGCGTGTGCCACGAGTTGATCGTCGTGTCGTACTGGACGCCCGGATCCGCGCATTCCCAGGCGGCAGCCGCGATCTGGTGCAACAGGTCGCGTGCGTCGCGCGTCTCGAGCACGGTGCCGTCGGTGCGCGCGCCGAGGTTGAACTCCTCGCCCTTCGTCGCCGCCTCCATGAAGACATCGCTGACGCGGACGGAGTTGTTCGCGTTCTGGTACTGGATCGAGGCCCAGTCCGGCGAGTCGAGGGACATGTCGTAGCCGGCCGACTCGAGGACGCGCGCCTTGCGCTCCTCCTTGGCCTTGCACCAGATGAACTCCTCGACGTCCGGATGGTCGACGTCGAGGACGACCATCTTCGCCGCGCGCCGCGTCTTGCCGCCCGACTTGATGGTGCCCGCCGACGCGTCGGCGCCCCGCATGAAGGACACGGGCCCGGAGGCGTAGCCGCCCTTCGACAGCTGCTCCTTCGACGACCGCAGCCGCGAGAGGTTGACGCCCGAGCCGGAGCCGCCGCGGAAGATGACGCCCTCCCGCCGGATCCAGTCGAGGATGGCCTCCATCGAGTCCTCGATCGAGAGGATGAAGCAGGCCGAGCACTGCGGCGCGGCCTCGAAGCCGACGTTGAACCAGACCGGGCTGTTGAAGGAGGCGTACTGGTTGACGAGGATCGCCTTGAGCTCGGCCTCGAACGTGTCGGCCTCGTCGGTGTCGGCGAAGTAGCCGCCCTCCTTGCCCCAGGCGACGACGGTGTCGACGACGCGGCCGATCATCTGCTTCACGCTCGCCTCGCGCTCGGGCGAGGAGAGGCGGCCGCGGAAGTACTTCTGGGCGACGATGTTCGTGG
>DASUHN010000424.1 GCA_036273495.1 Acidimicrobiales bacterium
GGCGGCGGGGCGGGACCCGGCGGCACCGCCGACGGCCGTGTGGTCGCAGGGATCGGGCCAGGCGGAGGAATACTCCCGGCACCCGCGCTTCGACCACGGCGCCGGGCCCCGGGGAGAGATGGCGGCGGGACTGACGAACCCGGTGGGTCACTTCGCCATGATCGAGAGCGCCCTCGCCGCCGAGGCGGGGCACGATCCCCTCGAGCGGCGGGGGTGGCTCGGGCGGCTCATGGCGCCGTTCACGGAAGTGGCCGCCCGCCGTCCGGAGCTCGCCTGGTTCCCGACTCCACGCCGGCCCGACGAGCTGTCGTCCGTCAGCCCCGAGAACCGGATGGTGGCCCAGCCCTACCCGAAGCTGATGACCTCGTTCCCGACCGTCGACCTGGCCGCCGCCGTGGTGGTCACCTCGGAGGAGGTGGCGGACCGGGCGGGGGTGCCCCGGGACCGGCGGGTCTACCCGTGGGCGGCCGCCTCGGCCCACGAGGTCCACTTCCCCTCCCAGCGGCCCGACATCGGCCGCACGCCCGCCCTCACCGGAGCGGTGCGGAGCGTCCTGGCGGCGGCGGAGATGGAAGCCGACCGGATCGACCTCGTCGACATCTACTCGTGCTTCCCGTCCGCCGTGCAGCTCGGGGCGGCCGCTCTGGGACTGGACCCGCAGAGCCGCCCCCTCACCGTCACCGGCGGCCTGCCGTATTTCGGCGGCCCCGGCGCCTCTTACGTCTGCCACTCACTGGCGACCACGGTCGAGGAGCTGCGGGCCGGCCGGGGCCGGACCGGCGTGGTGATCGGTCTCGGGGGCATGGCGGGCCGGTTTGCCGTCGGGCTCTACTCGTCGGCTCCGCCCGATCAGGCGTGGACCAACGAGACGGCGGCGCCGAACGGTGGGGAGCCCGGCGTGGAGCCCGGCGTGGAGCTCGACCTGGCCCGGTCGGGACCGGCCCGGGTGGAGGCCATGACCGTGTTGCACGATCGCGAGGGGGGACCGGGTGAGGCGCCGGTCTTCGCCCGCTTCGCCGACGGCCGCCGCACCGCGGCGCGGGTGGTCCATACCGAGCTCGCCGCCGAGCTGGACGGAACGTCTCTGGTCGGACAGACGGTCGAGGTCGTGGCCGGAGAGGGACCACCGGTCTACCGACCGGCGTGACCGGCCGGCGCTACCGGCCGACCCCGAGCACCGATTCCGCCGTCGTCCAGTCGTGAGCCATGGCGGCCTGGGCCGCCGCCAGCGCCACCTGGCCCGAGCACACCGCCGTCCGGAGCCGGCCCTCGACTCCGTCCTTTCCGTTGGCCCCGAAGGCGTCGCCGGTGTCGGACTGCGACGGTGATCCGGCGTTCGGCTCGGGCCACAGATTCCGCACGTCGCTGGAGCCTCCGAGCTCGAGGGGCACCAGATGGTCGTACTCGTACTGCGATGTCCGGCCCGGTGCGGCGTAGGCGTGCATCGATCGGATCTTGGCGGGCTCGGTCATCGATTCCGGAGGTCGGACCGATGCGGTGTAGCCGGAGCGGCAGATCGTCGACCGAAGGTTGCCCGGGCTGACCGCGGTGTCGACGGCGCCGGGGGTGCACCCGGGATCCGGCAGGGCATAGCCGTCCGCCGCCGTCCGGTAGTGGCACGCCGCCGGATCCGGCATCGGGCCCTGGAGCCCGGCCGATGACCAGCCCACCCCGGTGCTCACGACCGGCGCACTCCCGCCCGGTGACAAAGACACGGGAGTCGACGACGGGGGGATGGACGACGGGGCGGTCGACGAGGGCGGGGACGGCACGGTCGACGAAGGCATCCCTTCGGTGACCGCCGGATGCGTCGGGCCCGGCGAGCTGCAGGCACTCACGAGTACCGCCAGGGTCACGCCGGTCACGGCCAGCCCGAGACGCTGGTCGAAGGGGACGATGCGGCAGGGCGCTCCGCCGCTCAGCGCACTCCCATGTGATCCGCCAGCGCGCTGCGGGTCCCGGCGGTGAAGCCGCCGTCGACCACGAGGGTGTGCCCGGTCACGAACGAGGCGTCGTCCGATGCCAGGAACAAGGCGGCGCCGGCTATCTCCTCGGGCCGGCCGAACCGGCCGAGCATGTGCAGATCCCGGTAGTGGTCACGGAACGGGGCCATGCCCTCCGATCCCATCACCGTGCGCATCAACGGGGTGTCGATGAACCCGGGGCAGATGACGTTGACCCGGATCCCGACCCGGCCGTAGTCGATGGCCATGTTGCGGGTGAGCAGCACCACCCCGCCCTTGGAGGCGTTGTAGGAGCTGCCCCCCTCGGTGCCCTGGATGCCCTCGATCGACGAGATGTTCACGACGCTGCCCGAGCGCTGGGCCACCATGCGGCGCAGCACGTGCTTGCACACGAGGAATGTGCCCTTGAGGTTCACGTCGATCACCCGGTCCCAGTCGGCGGCGTCGACGGTGTGCACCGGTCCACCGCCCGCCACGCCGGCGGAGTTCACCACCACGTCGATGCGGCCGTGCTCGGCCTCCACCGACCCGACCGCCGCGGCCACCTGGTCCTCGTCGCGCACGTCGAGGCGGTGCATGGGACCGTCCCAGTCCCCGTCCTGGATGTCGATCCCGACCGCGACCGCCCCTTCGGACCGGAAGCGCTCGGCGCACGCCAACCCGATCCCCGACCCCGCCCCGGTCACGACGGCCACCCGGCCGTCGAGCCGGCCCATCAGAGCTCTTCTTCCTCGTCCAGGGGCTCTTCGATCGACTGCTCGAGGACGTCGGCGTCGTTGGCCTCCAGCGGGACCCGCTCAGGCTGGCGCGCCGGCTCCTCGCCGGTCACGGGCTGCGCCTGCTCCTGCAGGTCGGCGTCGCTGCCCGGCTGGAAGGGTTGGTCGGACTGGCGGTCGGTCACAGCTGCCCTGTCTACCCGCGATCGGCCCGGGGTCGCGACGGCGCGCCAGGCGGATTATCTGCACCAGGGCCAGGCCGGGCGGGGGGTAGGACATGCCCCCACCCTGGGCGTCAACCCTGAGACCGGCCTGAACCGATCCTGGGAGCGCCGTGGGTATCGGTCCCGTTGGCAGCCCCGTCATCAGTCCCGTGGCCGGCCCGGGGGCCGGAGGCGTCGGCCGGGTCCTCCGCCGCCCCGCTCGGAACGTCGTCACCATCGGTGGTATCGGCGGTGGCGCGGCCGGCGGCGGGCGGCGCCCACCCGATGGCCGCCGCCGGGGCCAGGGGCAGGCGCAGGACGAACCGGGCCCCGGGTCCGTCGGGCCGGTTTCCCGCCTCGACGCTGCCCCCGTGGGCCGTGGCGATGGCGGACACGATCGAGAGTCCCAGGCCGGCCCCACCCGTGTCCTGGGACCGCGAGGGATCGGCGCGGAAGAAGCGCTCGAAGACCTTGGCGGCCACGTCGGGATCGAGCCCGGGGCCGCTGTCGTCGACCTCCAGCACCGCCAGGCCGCCGGCGGCGCCGAGCCGCACGCGCGCCGGCGCGTCGGCGGCCGTGTGCAGGCGCACGTTGGCGAGGAGGTTGTCCACGACCTGGCGGAGCCGGTTGCGGTCCCCGACCACGGTCACGTCCGGGTCCAGCTCGGCGGTGATCGTCCGGCCCGGCTCCACGGCGCGGGCGGCGTCGACCGCCTCGGAGACCACCCCGGCCAGGTCTAGGGGCTCGGCGTCGAGGGGCCGGCCCTGGTCGAGGCGGGCCAGCAGCAGCAGGTCCTCGACGAGGAAGCCCATCCTGGTGGCCTCGGCCTCTATCCGGCTCATCGACTTGGCCAGGTCCTCGGGCCGGCGGTCGGCGCCCCGCCGGAACAGCTCGGCGTAGCCCCGGATCGAGGTCAGCGGCGTGCGCAGCTCGTGGGAGGCGTCGGCGATGAACCGCCGCAGCCGGTGCTCGGACTCCTCCTTCTCCGAGAAGGCGTGCTCGATGCGCCCGAGCATGGCGTTGAGCGCCGTTCCCAACCGGCCCACCTCGGTGGCGGCGTCGGTCGTGTCGATCCGGCGGTCGAGGCGGCCGGCGGCGATCTCGTCGGCGGTGTCCGCCATGGCCTCCAGGGGCCGGAGCCCGACCCTCACCAGCCACGCCCCCACCGCCACCGCGACCAGCACCGCCGCCAGGCTGACCCCGAACTCCGTCCAGACCAGCTTGTGGAGGGTGGCGACCATGTCGGCGAGCGGAGTGGCGACCACCAGGGTGGCGGGCTCCCCGCCGAACGGGCCGTTGACCACCACCGCCTGACTCACCCTGACCCGGTAGGCGGCATGGCCCGACGCCGTGGACGGCACCGTCAGGTAGTAGGCGGCGTCAGCGCCGTTGGGGCCGTTGGCGCCGTTGGCGCCGTTGGGTGGGGACGGCAGCCCGCCGAGGTTGGGCGGGGCCAGGGCGGTGCCGTCCGGCTGGTAGGCGGCGATGGTCCGCAGGATGTTCCCGGACGAGTCCCGGAGCTGGACGAACGCCTGGGTGCTGCCGCCGCCGGCGCGGGGGGTGGGCCCCAGGTCGTTGAGCAGCCGGTTGATGTTCCCGTGGGCCAGGGCGTCGAGCTGCTGGTTCTCCCGGTTGAGCAGGTACGAGCGCAGGGTGTGGTAGGTGACGCCGTCGGCGACGACGAGGCCCACCGCCACCAGGGCGGCCAGGACCACGAGCAGGCGCCGGCGCAGGGACCACGGGCCGCGCGCCCAGGCCCGGCCGCCGCGGGCGGTGGCGCGGGCGGCGGCGCCCAGCCGGGAGATCACGACCGGCCCGGCTGACCGTCCGGGAGGCGCAGGCTGTAGCCGACCCGGCGCACGGTGTGGATCAGGGGCGGCCCGAGCGGGTCGAGCTTCTTGCGCAGGTAGCTGATGTAGGTCTCGAGCACGTTGGGGTCACCGTCGAAGTCGTACTGCCACACGTGCTCGAGGATCTGGACCTTGGACAGGACCCGGCGGGGGTTGAGCATCAGGTAGCGCAGGAGGTTGAACTCGGTGGCGGTGAGGTGGACCGGCGTGTCCCCCCTCCACACCTCGTGGGTGTCCTCGTCCAGGACGAGGTCGGAGAAGCGCAGCTGGGACTCGGCGGCGGCGGGCTGGGTGCGGCGCAGGACGGCCCGGACCCGGGCCACCAGCTCCTCGAGGCTGAACGGCTTGGTCAGGTAGTCGTCCCCCCCGACCGTCAGGCCGACGACCTTGTCCTCGGTGGCGTCCCGGGCCGTCAGGAACACGACCGGCACCCGGACCCCGTCGGTGCGCAGCCGGCGGGTGACCTCCAGGCCGTCGAGATCGGGGAGCATCACGTCGAGCACGACCAGATCGGGCCGGGACGACAGCACGGCGTTGAGCGCCGCCCGCCCGCTGTCCGCCTCGGTGACGTCGAAGCCCTCGTAGCGCAGGGCGGTGCCGACCAGGTCCCGGATGTACTGCTCGTCGTCGACCACCAGGACCTTGGGCTGCGGGTTGCCGTTCGGGGACAGGGCGGCGGAAGCGGACATGGCTCCTATGTTCGGGCCTCTCCCTGGGAGTCGTCTGTGAAGGGCCACGCTCCCGGACGATTCACAGGGTATTCCCAGGCCCGGCCCGCTCCTACCGTGGCCGCCGTGCACCTGGCCGAGCTGCAGGACCTCATGGAGCGCACCTACGGCCGGCGGGACCGGGCCCGGGGGCGGGAGGCCACGGTGGCGTGGCTGGCCGAGGAGCTGGGCGAGCTGGCCCGGGCCGTCCGCAAGGGTGGCCGCGACGAGCAGCTCCACGAGCTGGGCGACGTCCTGGCCTGGCTGGCCTCCCTGGCGGGGCAGCTGGACCTGTCCCTGGAGGACGCCGCCGCCCGCTACGCCGCCGGGTGTCCCCGGTGCGGCCGGCTCCCCTGCGGGTGCCCGTGAGGCCGCCGGTCGGCCCTCACCCCGCGCTCAGCGCCGGGCCCGCAGCTCCTCGGCTATCTGCACGGCGTTGAGGGCGGCGCCCTTGCGCAGGTTGTCCCCGACGCAGAACAGGGCCAGCCCGTTCTCGACGGTGGGATCCGAGCGGATCCGCCCGACGTAGCTCGGGTCCCTGCCGGCGGCGTCGATCGGCATCGGCACGTCGACGAGCTCCACGCCCGGGGCGGTGGCCAGCAGCTCCCGGGCCCGCTCGGGCGTGATCGGCCGGGAGAAGCGGGCGTTGATCGACAGGCTGTGGCCGGTGAAGACCGGGACCCGCACGCACGTGGCCGAGACGGCCAGGTCGGGGATCTCGAGGATCTTGCGGCTCTCGTCGCGGAGCTTGTGCTCCTCGTTGGTCTCGTCGTCGACCAGCGAGCCGGCCAGGGCCAGCACGTTGAAGGCGATGGGCGCGGCGAACTTCACCGGTGCGGGGAAGTCGACGGCCGAACCGTCGAAGGTGAGCCGGTGGGCCTCGGCCCCCACCTTGTCGACCTGCTCCTGGAGCTCCTCGACCCCCTTGAGCCCGGCGCCCGACACCGACTGGTAGGTCGACACGACCATCGAGCGCAGCCCGGCCTCGTCGTGGAGCACCTTGAGCGGCGCCATCGCCACCATCGTGGTGCAGTTGGGGTTGGCGACGATGCCCTTCGGGAGGTGAGCGAGGCGCTCGGCGTTGACCTCGGGCACGACGAGCGGGACGTCGGGGTCCATCCGCCACGCCGACGAGTTGTCGATCACGGTGGCGCCGGCGGCCGCCACGGCCGGGGCCAGCTCCCTCGCCGCCCCGGCCCCCGCCGAGAACAGGGCCACGTCGATCCCCCGGTAGTCCCCGCCGGCGGCGTCCTCGACGGGGATCTCCCCGCCGTCCCACGGGAGGCGCCGGCCGGCCGAGCGGGCGCTGGCGAAGAACCGCAGCTCGTCCACGGGGAAGCGGCGCTCGGCCAGGACGGAGCGCATCACCCCGCCCACCTGGCCGGTGGCCCCGAAGATCGCTACACGCATGGCCTCAATGCTAGAGGCCGCGGGGATTCAGGCCCCCGACATAATTCAGCCAG
>DASUHN010000425.1 GCA_036273495.1 Acidimicrobiales bacterium
TGGGCAGACCGACACGGGCCACGGCGCGGGGCGGGGCGGCCAGGTCCCGCGAGGTCACGACGATGCGGCGGGTGTCGCAGTTGACCCCGGTGAGCTTCACCTCCCCGCCCCTCCGCCGCGCCGTCGAGATCACGGCCAGGCGCCCGCCCGAGGAGACCCCGGGGACCAGGAGCACGTCGCCCGGCCGGACCCGCTCCAGCGCCGAGCGGATCTCCTCCCGGCCCGACCCTCCCCTGCCGTCGGCTCCGCTGCTCCCTCCGGGGCCGCTCCGGCCCCGCCCGACGAGGCGGCGGTACTCCTCGACCGAGCCGAGCTCGCACTCGCCGGCCTGCCTCGCCTCCTCGAGCCGGGCCTGGGTGCGGTCGAGCTGGGCCTCGAGGCGCACCACCTCGGCGTCGGCCCGGTACTGGGCGAACGACAGGTTCAACAGGTGCCGGGCGTGGTCGGGCCGGCACCGGCGCACCAGGTTGGCGGCCATGTTGTACGTGGGCCGGAACGAGGACGTCAGGGCGTGGGCCCGGTTGGACGCCAGTCCCGCCACCTGCTCGAAGGGCACGAACGGGGACCACAGCACGACGGCGTGGCCGAGGTCGTCGATCCCTCTCCGGCCGGCCCGCCCGGTGAGCTGGGTGTACTCGCCGGGGGTGAGGAACTCGTGGCGCTCCCCCGTGAACTTGGACAGCTTCTCGATCACGACCGACCGGGCCGGCATGTTGATCCCGAGCGCCAGGGTCTCGGTGGCGAACACGACCTTGACCAGGGCCTGGGTGAAGCAGCCCTCCACGGCCTCCTTGAACGGCGGCACCAGCCCGGCGTGGTGCGCGGCCAGCCCCGCCTCCAGCCCCGCCAGCCACCCCGCGTAGTCCAGGACGCGCAGGTCCTCGTCGGACAGCAGCTCCACCTTGGCCTCGGCCAGGGCGCGGATCTGGCGGCGTTCGTCGGCTGTCGTGAGCCGGATCCCCTCGCTCAGGCACTGCCGCACGGCGTCGTCGCACGCCGCCCGGCTGAAGATGAAGTAGATGGCGGGAAGGACGTCGGCGTCGGCCAGGACGTCGACCACCTCGGTGCGCCGCGGCGTGTACAGGCGGCCCCGACGGCGGCCGGGCACGGGCCGGGCGCCGCGCGAGTCCAGGGCGGCCGCTTCGGGGTTGGGGCGGCCGTCGACGAACGTGGGCATGAGATGCGGTGTCTCGGAGCCCCGGTCCCCGACCAGGTAGAGGTTGCGGAGCTCGACCGGCCGGCGCTCCTCGATCACCGCCGCCGTCGTGCCCCGTACCGTCTCGATCCACGATGCGAAGTCCTCGGCGTTGGACACGGTGGCCGACAGGCACACCAGCTTGACGGCCGGGTCGAGGTGGATGATCACCTCCTCCCACACCGCCCCCCGGTAGGGGTCCTGCAGGTAATGGACCTCGTCGAGGATCACGTAGCGGAGCCCGGCCAGGGCGTGGGCGCCGGCGTAGATCATGTTGCGCAGCACCTCGGTGGTCATGACCACGACTGGGGACTCACCGTTGATGGCGTTGTCCCCGGTGAGCAGTCCGACGCGCCCGGCGCCGTAACGGGCGGACAGGTCGGAGTACTTCTGGTTGGACAGGGCCTTGAGCGGGCTGGTGTAGAAGGCCTTGCCCCCCTCGGCGAGGGCCTTGGTCACCGCGTACTCGGCCACCACGGTCTTGCCCGAGCCGGTGGGCGCCGCCACCAGCACGGAACGCCCGTCGTCGAGGGCGTCCATGGCCCGGAGCTGGAACGGGTCCGGCGCGAAACCGAGGCCGGCCAGGAACTCCGGGCGGGGATCGGGGATGCTCACGGCGCGCCGCTCAACGCCTGAGGATCTTACCGATCAGTATCGATCCCTCGTAGAACAGGTACATGGGCCCGGCCAGGGCCAGCATGGAGAACGGATCCGAGCTCGGCGTGGCCACCGCCGAGAAGATGGTGATCAGCACGATGGCCCGCCGCCGCCAGCGCCGGAGGGTGGCGGGCGTGATCACCCGGGCCACCTCGAGGAAGACGAGCACCACCGGGAACTCGAAGGCGGCGCCGAAGACCGCCATCAGGATCACGATCAGCCGCAGGTAGTCCTGCGGGGTGTAAATGGGGCGCAGCGTCGTCCCGCCGATCGAAGTCAGCCAGGCCAGGGCGTGGGGGAACGTCAGCCAGGCGATGAACCCCCCGAAGCCGAAGAACACGAGCGACGCCATGACGAACGGCACCGAGTAGCGCTTCTCGGTGGGCCGCAGGCCCGGCGTGATGAAGCGCCACATCTGCCACAGAACGATCGGCAGGGCCAGCACCAGCCCGCCGTAGGCTGCGATCTTGAAGCGGATCGACAGCGGGTCGAGCGGGCTCGTCACGTAGAGCTTGCAGTTGTTCTTGAGCACCTGGCACAGCGGGTGCTCGAAGAAGCGCAGCACCCGGCCGTAGAAGGCGAAGGTCACGATGCCGCCGGCGCCGATCGCCAGGATCGAGATGATCAGGCGGTGGCGCAGCTCCGCCAGGTGCTCGACGAGGGTCATGGTCCCCTCGGCCCCCCCGGCCTGGTTCCGGTTGCGGAAACGGAGCGCCATTCCGGCTCGTCTAGTTCAGGCTGGGGTCACCCGGCGGGACCCCGAACTCCGCCTCGGGCCGGGCCGCCGCGAGGGGCATGCCGGCCTGGACCCGGGCGGTCACGTCGGCCCGGGCGGCGATGTCGGCCCGCGGCGGTGATCCGCCGGCCGTCCCGGCCGCCGCCGTGCCGGACGACGTTCCCGCCGACCAGGTGGTGTCGGACGGCATCACCTGGCTGGTGAGCCATCCCGTCGCCGCGCCCCGCAGGCCCATGCTCGTGGTCCGCAGCGTATGGCCGGCGGCGCGCAGCTCCTGCACGGGCTCGGCGAGCTCGCTGCCCTCGAAGGCGGAGCGCACCTCGTCGGTGAAGCCGGTGGTGATCCGGCGCAGCTCCGACACCCAGCGACCGATGGTGCGGGCGGTCTCGGGGAGCTTGTCCGGGCCCAGCACGATCAGGGCGATGACCAGCACCACCAGGAACTTGGCCGACAGGAGTCCGCCCACGCTCAGACTGTACCGGGGGGAGGGGTGGCTCCCGGGCTCAGGGGCTACGACCCGTGAGGGTCAGGCGGCACGACCCGTGAGGGTCAGGCGGCGTGGCCTCCGGGGGCGTCCTCGTTGATCATCCGGGTGAGCCAGCCGTCCTCGGAGAGGCGGAAGTGGAACTCCAGGATGTCGTCCCAG
>DASUHN010000426.1 GCA_036273495.1 Acidimicrobiales bacterium
CGCCTGTCAAGGGTCGCGGGGCGGCTTCGTCGATTCAGGCGGGAATTGACCCGTTTCGTCCTCGGCGCCGGCCGGACCCGGTCGTCAGACCCGCCAGGCCTCGCTCTGGCGCACCAGGGGGAGAACCCCGGTCGTCAGCATCGACTCCAGCTGGTCCTCGGGGACCGGCTTTGAGAAGTAGTAGCCCTGGCCCCGGGTGCAGTTGGAGGCGCGGACCGCCTCCAGCTGGCTCCGGGTCTCAATGCCCTCGGCGGTGACGTCGAGCCCCAGCACCTCGGCGAGGTCGACGATCGAGCGGACGATGGCCAGGTCGGCGGGGTCCCGGATCCCGCGGACGAAGCGCTGGTCGATCTTGACGATGTTGACCGGGAGCGACTTCAGGCGGGAGAGCGACGAGTAGCCGGTCCCGAAGTCGTCGACCGCCACCCCGACGCCCATGACCCGGAACTGCTCGAGCACGGGCGCCACCGGCTCCATCTCCTGAACGGTCTCGGTCACCTCGATCACGAGATGGCGCGAGGCCAGGCCGAGATCGGCCGTCACGTCGGCGACGAAGTCGAGGAAGTCGGCGTCGGCCTGCAGCTGGCGGACCGAGACGTTCACGCTCAGCCGGAAACCGGAGGGGGTCACCCCCCTCCGCTGGAGGTCAGATGCGGCCCGGCAGGACTCCTTGAGGACCCACCGCCCGAGGGGCACGATCAGCCCGGTCTCCTCGGCCACCGGGATGAACTGGTCGGGTGACAGGAGGCCGTGGGTCGGATGGCGCCACCGGACGAGCGCCTCCATCCCGATGATCCGGCCGCTCTCCAGAAGGACGTCGGGCTGGTAGTGGACGACCATCTCGCCCCTGTGGGGGGCCTCCCGGAGCTCGGCCTCGAGGCCGAGACGACGGATGGCCTGCTTGGCCAGACCGGGATCGAAGACCTCGAAGCGGGCGCTGCCCTTCTTCTTGGCCCGTCCCATGGCGAGCGAGGCGTCCCGCAGCAGCTCCCGACCGGAGATCTCACCCGAGAAGTGGACGGCGACGCCGATGCCGAAGCTGACGAGGACCTCGTTGCCTCCGACGTCGACCGGGCGGCGGAAGGTGTCGAGGATGCGCTGGGCCACCCGGGCGGGGGAGTGACCGTCGGTCAGGTCCTCGAGCAGGATGGCGAACTGGTCGCCGTCCAGCCGGATGACCGTGTCCTCCTCCCGCGCCACCTCCTGGAGGCGCTGGGCCACCCGGCGCAGGACGGCGTCCCCCCAGTCGTGGCCCATCCGGTTGTTGATGCTCCCGAACCGGTCGATGTCGAGCGCCACGACGGCCACGATGTGCCCGTGGCGCCGGGCCCGCGAGAGGGCCTGGTCGAGGCGGCGCAGCATCCACGCCCGGTTCGGCAGGTGGGTGAGGGGATCGTGGAAGGGGTCGATCTCGGCTTCCCGGCGGCGTGACCGGCGCAGCTCGAGCCACCGGGGCAGCCCGGTGGCGACCGAAACTATGACCAAGGTGCCGAGAATGGCGAAAAGGGTCACGCCCTGCTCAACCTCGTGCTCATCTGGTCCTTCTCCGAAGTGGGTGCGATGCGCTCGTCATTCTTCGGCCTCCGCGCGCATACCGACAGCCCCGTGCTGCATGCGGCCATTGAGGTCTCGACACGCGCGGTGGGCCGCTTTAACGAGCGCGTCATCATGGGTCCCATGACGACCATCTATTACGAGCGGGACGCCGATACGGCTTTGCTGGCCTCCGAGACGGTCGCCGTGGTCGGCTACGGCAACCAGGGGCGCTCCTGGGCGCTCAACCTCCGGGACAGCGGCTGCCGGCCCGTCGTCTGCGTCCGTTCCGACGCCACCCGGGAGCAGGCCGTGGACGACGGCTTTGCGGTCCACGAGGTGGCCGAGGCGGCCCAGGCCGACGTGATCTGCATCCTGGTCCCCGACGACGTCGTTCCCCTCCTCGGCATCTCCCCCGGGCCCGGGTCGTGCGTCATCGTGGCCAGCGGCTACACACTGGCGTTCGGCCGCCTCGACCCCCCCGGTGACGCCGGCCTGGTCGCTCCCCGCATGCTCGGCCCCGAGGTCCGCCGCTGCTACGAGGAGGGCGTCGGGTTCATAACCGCCGTCGGGGTGCACCGGGACTCCTCGGGCCGCGCCCTGCAGAGGGTGCTGGCCGTGGCCCACGCCATCGGAGGGCTGAGGCAGGGGGCCATCGAGCTGTCCCCGATGCAGGAGGCGGTCCTGGACCTCGGGGTGGAGCAGATCCTGTCCCCGGCGCTGACCGCGGCCAACTCCGCCTTCGTGCAGACGATGCTCGAGCGGGGGATCCCGGTCGAGGCCGTCGTCACCGAGCTGATCCTCTCCGGGGAGGTGGAACGGACCTACCGCCTGTTGCGGGAGGTGGGCTACGCCGTGCAGTCCGAGTTCCACTCCCCGACCAGCCAGTACGGCCAGCTCACCCGCCGGGGCCGGTACGACCATCTCGACTTCCTCACGACCATGCGCGCCGCCGCCGAGGAGATCGAAACCGGCCGATTCGCCGACGAATGGGACGCGGAGCAGAACGCGGGCTACGCCACGCTCAACCGGCTGAAGGAGGAGCACGCCGGCCCGGCCGTGCGGGAGTTCGAAGCGGACCTCCGGCGCCGGCTGGGACCGGGGGCCGCGGCACCCTCGCGCTGACCACCGTTCGGATGGCCCCTTCCGACTAGCTTCCGGCCGGCCCGGGCTGTGGATAAAGGCGCGACCGGCGGCACGAACACGGCGAATGGGACGACGAGGCCCACAGCAGCGGCCCGCGGGCTGGCCCGAACGGGGCACGCCTCTCCCGTCGCGCGGCGAAGACAGTCAAGCGCCGCCGGCCGCCTGTCGACACTCCTCACACGGCGCCACCACGGACACGAGGTCCTTCCGGCGACCGCAAATCGAGGAGGCAGCGAATGGCTGGCGACGCCGGACGGCTTCGCCGCGGCGGGCGAACGCCCCGACTCCTCGCGCTCGTTCTCGGGTCCGCCGGCGTGGTGGCCGCCGGCGTGGCCCTCTCGCTCCTCGACCCCGCCCCGGCCTGGGCCGACCCGGCCACCGTCACGTCCCCCCCGGCCTCCCCGTCCAACAACCTCCATCCGTCCTGGACCTTCACCGCCACCGGAACCAGCTTTCGCTGCGAGTTGCTCAACCCCGACGGCACGACATTCAGCCCCTGGACGACCTGCACCTCCCCCGTCACGTACAACCTGACCGGCCACGCCGACGGCGTCTACACCTTCTTCGCGGCCGACTCCAAGTCGTCACCGCCGCCCGCCACCGAGATCTCCAACCCCTCGCGCTACACGCTCGACACGACCCCTCCCGCGGCCCCCACCTTCACCTCGGCGCCGGCGTCCCCGGGGAACGGGCAGAGCCCGCGGTGGACCTTCACCCCTGAGTCCGGCAGCACGACGAAATGCCAGGTCACGGACTCCTCGGGAACGGTCATCTCGGCCTATTCGGCCTGCACCTCCCCCGCCACCGTCGACCTCTCCGCCCAGCCCGACGACACCTACACCCTGTCCGTCACCGCCACCGATGCCGCCGGCAACACGTCGGTCCCGGCCACCTCCCCCTACCAGCTCCTGACCACGGCGCCGGCGACACCGACGTTCACGGCCGAGCCGCCCTCGCCCGGCAAGGACAAGGCCCCGAGCTGGTCGTTCACCACCCCGCCGGGCACGACCACGACCTGCCAGCTCACCAACTCGGCCAACACCGTGCTCACCGCCTACGCCTCCTGCACCTCCCCCGTGACCGTCGACCTGTCGAGCCAACCGGACGACACCTACACCCTGTCGGTCGTGGCCACGGATGCGGCCAGCAACCAGTCGTCCCCCGCTGCCAGCTCCTACCAGCTCATGACCGCCATACCGGCGGCGCCGACGCTCACCTCCTCGCCCGCCTCGCCCGGGAGCTCCCCCGAGCCGAGCTGGTTCTTCACCCTCCCGGCCGGCACCGCCGCCACCTGCCAGCTGACCGACTCGGCCGGGACGGTGGTCTCCGCCTACGCCCCGTGCACGTCCCCAACGACGGTCGACCTGTCGAGCCAGCCGGACGACACCTACACGCTCGCCGTGGTGGCGACCGACGCGGCCGGCAACGCCTCCCTCCCGACCACCTCGAGCTACGTCCTGGACACGACCCCGCCCCCGGTGCCGACGTTCAGCGCCACCCCCACCTGGCCCGGCCGGTCGACCGATCCGAGCTGGTCGTTCACGGTCCAGGGCGGCGCCGGGGCCGAGTGCCAGGTCACCGATTCGGCCGGAACGGTCATATCGGCCTACACCGACTGCACCTCCCCGTACACGTTCGACCTGTCCGGGAAGCCGGACGACACCTACACCCTCTCGGTCGTCGCCGACAACGCGGCAGACGTCGCATCGGCCCCCGCCACCTCCTCGTACACGCTCGACACCACCCCCCCGGCCGCGCCGACGATCACCGCCGCCCCGGCCTCACCCGGAAACTCGACCCACCCCCGCTGGTCCTTCACCAGCCCGGCCGGGACCACCACTTCCTGCCAGGTCACCGACTCGCCGGGCACGGTGATCTCAGCCTTCGCCCCGTGCTCCTCCCCCTACACCGCCGACCTCACCGGGCGCCCCGATGACACCTACACGGTCACGATCGTGGCCACCGACGCCGCCGACAACGCCTCCGGGCCCACCACCTCGACCTACCAGCTCCTGACAACTCCGCCGGTGGCGCCGACCATCACCTCGGGCCCGACCGGTGCCGGCGGCTCCACCCTCTCGTGGGACTTCTCCCCGCCTCCCGGCACGACCATCAGCTGCCAGCTGACCGGTCCGGGCGGCACGGTCCTGTCGGCCTGGGCGGCGTGCACCTCCCCGGTCAGCTTCCCGATCAGCGGGGCGCCGGGCACCTACACCCTGAGCGTCGAGGCCACCGACGCCGCCGGCAACACCTCGCCGGTCGCCACCGACAGCTTCCGGATCAATCCCCCTCCCGCCCCGCCGCCGCCGGCGCCGGCCCCCCCGGCTGCTCCGACCCCGCCGGCCGCCCCTCCCGCCACTCCGGCGCCGACGCCCCCCCTCCCGCCGGTCCCCACCCTCCCGGTGGTCCCGCCGCCCCCGGCGCCCGTGGCCCCCATCCCCGCCCCGGTGACCCCGGTCCCGCCGCCACCCCCCGCTCCCGCTCCGGTACCGCCCGCCCCCGTGGCCACCGCCGTGACGCCGGCGCCCCCGGCGCCGGCACCGGTGGTGGTGCCGAGGCCGGTGGCCCTGCCCCCCGCCGCTCCCCTGCCCCCGCCGCCCGCTCCGGCCAGGGCCGTGGTGCGTCCCCCCGCCCCGACTGCCCCGGTCGCGCCCGGCCTGGTCGAGCGGGTCAGGCGGGCCGGCCTGGCCCTGTCCGAGGGATCGGCGGCGGCCTTCCTGCTCTACCTGGTGGTGATGGCCTTCCTGGCCCTCCAGAACCGCATCGACCGCAACGACCCGAAGCTGGCGCTGGCCCCCGTCTACGGGGAGCCCGACCTGGCCTTCGAAGCCCCTCCGCACCTGGGAGGTGGAGTCCGATGAGAAGCAGCATCCGTTGGACGGCGGGAGAGCTGATCCCGCTGGCGGACCGCCTCCGCTACATGCTGATCGTCCGGATCACGCTGTTCGCGGCGATCGGCCTGGGGGCCACCCTGGCCACCGGCCTGGTCGGCTCGGTGCCGGCCGGGACCGGAGCGGTGCTCGGCGCGTGGGCCGGCATCTCGGCCATCGCCGAGATCGTCCGGCGGGTGTCGCGGCGGCGGGGCCTCCCGCTGTTCGGGGCCACCCTGATCATCGACGGCGTGGTCCTGGTGGGGCTGTCCGAGGTCCACAGCATCACCAACGTCCGGTACCTGATCTTCCTCCACATGGTGGCGGTGGTCCTGCTGGCCTCGTACCGGACCGGCCTCAAGATGGCGGTCTGGTACACGTTGCTGCTCTACACGGTGTTCTTCGCCGGCCGTCAGGGGACCCTGGGCCTGCGCCCGGCCACCCCGGGGATGGTGGCCCGCTGGGACCTGGGTCAGCTGAACGTCTTCGTCGGCGCCGTCTGGGCCGTGGCGGTCGCCACCGCGGCCTTCTCCTCGGTGAACGAGCGGGAGCTGCGCCGGCGGCGGTTCGACCTGGAGGCCCTGGCCCAGCTGGCCGTCTCGTTGGAGCGGGCCGCCGACCGCCAGACGATCGCCTCCACCCTGCTCGACAGCCTGGCGGAGAACTTCCCGGTCGAGCGGCTCCTGCTCCTGACCGCCGGCCCGAGGCCGGGGGTGCTCGGCCAGCGGGGAACCACCCCGGACGCGGCCGGCCTGACCCGGCTCGATCCGAGGTCGGCGGTGCTCGCCTCCCAGACCGAGCGCCAGACCCTGCTCCTCAGGGGGCTCGACCCGGAGGCGGATGCGTGGGCCGGCGGGCTCATGGGCGGAGCGGCGAACCTGATCCTGATCCCGCTGTTCGCCGAGGGTGGCTGTGTCGGGGTCCTGGTGGCCGAGCACTCCTCCCGGGTCGGGTCCCGCGTGGAGCGTCGGCTGGTCTCGATCCTCGAGCGTTTCGCGTCCCACGCCGGCCTGGCGCTGCGCAACGCCGCCCTCCTGGAGCAGATGGAGCGGATGGCCAACACCGACGGGCTGACCCACATCGCCAACCGCCGGACCTTCGAGGCCAACCTCGAGAAGGAGATGGCCCGGTCGATCCGCTCGGGGGAGCCGGTGAGCCTGGTCATGCTCGACATCGACCACTTCAAGGTGCTCAACGACACCTGGGGCCACCAGAAGGGGGACGAGGTCCTGCGCGAGGTGGCGGTGGCCCTCCAGGCGGGCAGCCGGGAGTTCGACACGATCGCCCGGTACGGCGGTGAGGAGTTTGCCGTGATCCTGCCGGGCACCGGTCCGGATGCGGCCTGGGCCGGGGCCCAGCGGCTCCACCGCCTCGTCACCGAGGGGGTGACCAGCGTGCCGATCACCGTCAGCCTGGGCGTGGCCAGCGCTCCGGTCGAGGCCCAGACGGCCCAGTCCCTGGTGAAGGCCGCCGACGACGCTCTCTACCAGGCCAAGCGCGCCGGGCGGAACCGGGTGAGCAGCGCCGACGGGGGCACCGAGCGGGTGGGCGTCTCCCTCTCCGACGGATCCTGATCTACCGGGGGCAGCCCGGGAACGGCGCGGATCACGAGAATGTCCAGGTCCCTCCCGTTCCTGCCGATGCTCTCGGCAATGCAGATCTCACCGAGCGGTGCAGGCGCCAACCAGGGCCAGGCGGTGGCCGACGAGGCTTCCGTCGACATGGCCCGCCAGGCGATGTCGTTGGAGCGCGAGCTGGCCGACAAGCTGCTGTCGAGCGTCTCCCCGCCCTCTCAGGGCGGCAACTCGGCCCCGGTACCTTCCGGGTCCACCTACGCCGTCTACGCCTGAGCGGACAGCCCCTCGGCGGGGGTGGTGACACTGGGTGGGGCTAGCTGGAATCGAACCAGCGACCTCAGCATTATCAGTGCTGCGCTCTAACCGGCTGAGCTATAGCCCCGGCAGCCGGGAAGCGTACCGAAGACCTCGGGCCGGTCAGCCCGTCGCCGAATCTCCCGCGTAGGGCCTCCGGGCCCAGAGGACCATCAGCCCCCCGACCAGGAGCAACGCCAGGGCCAGCCACGGGGCCAGGCGCACGTAGCCGGGCGGGCCGGTGAAGGCCAGGGTGGTGGCCGGGGCGATGTCGGACCCAATGGTCGAGCTGGCGGTCGGAGCGGGCGCGGCCACCGCGGCCGGCTCAGGTCCGACGACCGGCGCCGCCGGGGCGGCCGCCACCGAAGCAGCGGCGGCGGGTTGAGCGGTCGCCGTCGACCGGATGCTGAAGAGGGACTGGGTGGTCGTCCCGGTACCGCCGGCGGAGGCCGGCGCCGAGGCGGACGAGCCCGACCCGCCGGCGCTCGAAGAGGAGGCCGTGGTGGTGGGGGTGGCGGCCGGGGCCGGGGCCGCCGCCGGAGCGGAGGTGTGGGCCGGGGCCGGGGTCGGTGAGGTCGCCCGGGATCCGACGGGAACCGACGGGCTACCGCCGGTGGAAGCCGTCCCCGAGGTCATCGTCACCGGTGGTGACTGGTTGGTCACGGTTGGCGTCGTGAAAGTCGTGGTCCTCGGGGCGGCGGAAACCGTGGTGGCGGGAGGCGCCGTCGACGTCGGGGCGGCGCCGGACCCGGAGTTGGAAACCGTCCCGGATCCGCTGGTCCCGCTGGTCGTGCCGCTGGCCGTCGGCGTGCACGAACCGACCGCCTGCCCGGCGCACGGCCCGTTGGTCCAGGTGATCGGGACGACGAACGTCGCGCCCGTGTTCGAGCTGCTGGTCGTCGCCGCGGCCGCTCCATGCGCGGTGAGGGCCAGATAGGCCGCCGCGGCGATCGCTCCCGGTATCGCCATGGCGATGAAACGGAGGCCGATGAGCCTGGTCCTCCGTTCGGGGCTGCGCGTCAATTGCTCGTCGACGACCTCTGGCCGCACTCTGCCTCCCACTGCTTCCGGATCGGGCTGATGGGGCGCCAGTGAGCGGCGCCAGGGGATGTCGCAAGCTAGGCGCCGCGCCGTCGCGACGCAAGCACCCGCGCGCGGGTGAGAAGCGCCAAACTGTCGGAGGAAACGTATGTTTCGCGCGCGCGTCAGATGACGGGGCGGCCCGGATGCGTTCCGGACGATGCGGGATGTGGCCCCGCCATGAACGGATCCTCACTCACGGTCACGCGCACACCGCCGGCCATGCCCGCGATCATGTTGTAGACGGCCGCCCCCACCACGTTGCACAGCGTGCCGAGCAGGGTGAGCACGACGCCGGTGACCAGGGCCCCGAGCAGGATCCGGCCCGCCTGGAAGTGGAACGAGGTGAACCCGAACAAGCTCTTGATGAACCTCTCGAGACTCCCGACCAGGCCCGCCGCGCTGGCCAGGGCCCACAGGACGATCCCGGCCAGCAGGAAGACGGCGAGGATCGTCAGGTAGAAGACGAACGAGACCCGGGCCACCGACGCCAGGTCGAAGCGGCGCAGGGTCCAGTGGCGGTTCACGCCGCCGGCCCCCACGACGAGGCGGGGAGGCTGGATCAGAGGGGCGACGTCGTCGACATCCGCAGCCGACACCGCCGGGCTACTCGCCTTCGTCGACCGAGAGGATCGGAGCAACCGACGCCACGCTCTGGTCGGCGTCCAGCTGCATCACCCGCACTCCCGTGGCGTCCCGGCCCTGCGACGAGATCTCGCGCACGGATGTCCGGATCGTGACCCCTCCGGACGAGATCAGGAAGATCTCATCGTCGAGGCCGACCATGAAGGCGGCCACCACCGCCCCCCGGCGGGCGGTCAGCCGGATCCCCCGTACGCCCTGGCCCCCCCGGCCCTGGACGTTGAAGCGGTCGAGCTTGGTCCGCTTCCCGTAGCCGGCGTCGGTGACGATCAGGATGTCGCGATCGTCGGCGGCGACGTCCACCGAGACCACCTCGTCGCTCTCGCGCATCCGCATGCCGCGGACGCCCGCCGCGTCCCGGCCCATCGGGCGCACCTCGGACTCCGAGAACCGGATCGTCATCCCGGCCCGGGAGACCATGAAGATGTCATCCTCCCCGGTGGTCTGGACCACGCGCACCAGCTGGTCGTCGTCCCGGAGGTTGATGGCGATGAATCCCTCCCGGCGCGACTTGTCGTACTCGGAGAAGGCGGTCTTCTTGACCTGCCCGGACCGCGTGGCGAAGAAGAGGTAGCGATCCTCCGGGTAGTCCCGGGTGGCGATGATGGCCTGGATGGTCTCCCCGGGCACCAGGGGCAGCAGGTTGACGATGGCGGTGCCCCGGGCGGTCCGCTCCTTCATCGGCACCTCGTGCGCCTTGAGCCGGTACACGCGCCCGGTGTTGGAGAAGAACAGCAGGAACGAGTGGGCGGTGGTGTGGAGGATCTGTGCGACCAGATCCTCCTCGCGCAGCCGGGCCCCCTGGACCCCGCGCCCACCGCGCCCCTGGGTCCGGAACGCGGCGGCCTGAACCGACTTGATGTAGCCGGCCCGGGTCATCGTGACGACCAGCTCCTCGTCCTCGATGAGGTCCTCGGCCCCGAGCTCGCCCGGATCGAAGACGATCTGGGACCGGCGGTCAGTGGCGTACTCGGACCGGATCTCCCCCATCTCGGTCTTGATAACCCCCCGGAGCAGGCCGGGGTCCCCGAGAATGGCCTCGAGCTCGGCCATGGTCTCGCGGAGCTTGGTCATCTCCTCTTCCAGCTCGGACCGACCCAGACGGGTGAGGCGCGACAGGGTCATGTCCAGGATGTGATTGGCCTGGATCTCGCTGAACTCGAACGGGGCGGCCATGAGCCCGTCGCGGGCCGAGCCCCGGTCGTCCGAACCGCGGATCAACGCGATGATGGCGTCGATCAGGTCGAGGGCCTTGATCAGTCCCTCGACGATGTGGGCCCGGGCCTGCGCCTTGGCCAGGCGGAACTCCGAGCGGCGGCGGATGACCTCCACCTGGTGCTCGATGTAGGCGTTGAGAGCCTGGGCCAGGTTGAGCGTCCGGGGCACCCCGTCGACCAGAGCCACCATGTTCACGCCGAAGCTGGTCTGCAGGGGGGTGTGCTTGTAGAGGTTGTTCAGCAGGACGTTGGCGTTGGCGTCCCGCTTGAGCTCGACGACGAGTCGCGTCCGGCCCTGGGCGGATTCGTCGTTCACGTCCCGCACGCCATCGAGCTCACGGGAGTCGACCAGGTCCCGGATCCTGGCCGCGACCGCGCCGGCGCTGACCTGGTAGGGCAGCTGGGTGACCACGATGGCCGTGCCCCTGCGGCCCTCCTCGATCTCGGCGGTGGCCCGCATCTTGATGGAGCCCCGGCCCGTCCGGTAGGCGTCCATGATCCCGGCCCGGCCGAGGATCAGGCCACCGGTCGGGAAGTCCGGTCCGCGAACGAACTGCATCAGCTCGTCCGATCCGGCCTCGGGGTGGTCGATCAGGTGGGTGACGGCGTCGATGACCTCGCCGAGGTTGTGGGGCGGGATGTTCGTGGCCATCCCGACGGCGATGCCCTGGCTGCCGTTTACCAACAGGTTGGGGAACCGGCTGGGGAGAACCTCGGGCATCTGGATCTCGCCCGTGTAGTTGTCGACGAAGTTGACGGTGTCCTCGTCTATACCCGCCAGCATGTGCATGGCGAGCGGCGCCAACCGGCATTCGGTGTATCTCGCGGCAGCCGGTGGATCGTCAGGAGATCCAAAATTGCCGTGCCCGTCGACGAGCGGGTGGCGCAGCGAGAAGTCCTGGGCCATGCGCGCCAGGGCGTCGTAGATGGCGGCGTCACCGTGGGGGTGGAAGCGGCCCATCACGTCCCCCGAGATGCGCGCGCACTTCATGTGGGCCCGGTTGGGCCCGACACCGAGGTCGTACATCCCGTACAGGATCCGGCGCTGCACCGGCTTGAGCCCGTCCCGGACGTCGGGCAGGGCCCGGGACACGATGACGGACATGGCGTAGTCCAGGAAGGACCGCTCCATCTCCTCCTGGATCTCGATCGGCTCGATCGAGCCGAACGTCACACCACCGCTGTCGTCCGAGCCGTCCCCGCCGCTGCCCCCAACAACGACGTCGCTCATATGTCGAGGAACCTCACGTCCTTGGCGTTGGTCTGGATGAAGTGCTTGCGGACCTCGACGTCGTCACCCATGAGGATGGCGCACACCTGGTCGGCGATGGCCGCCTCCTCCACCGACACCTGCAGGAGGGTGCGGCGCCCGGCGTCCATGGTCGTCTCCCCGAGCTCGTCGAAGTCCATCTCCCCGAGGCCCTTGAGCCGCTGGAACTCGAACTTCTTGGGGGCCTGCTCGGCCAGGAACCGCTCGCGTGCGGCGTCATCCTTCAGGTACACCTTCTCCTTCCCGACCACGGTGGAGTACAGCGGCGGTTGGGCGATGTACACGTGGCCGAGCTCCACCAGGGGCCGCATCTGGCGGAAGAAGAACGTGAGCAGCAGGGTGCGGATGTGGCTGCCGTCGACGTCGGCGTCGCAGAGCAGGATCACCTTGTTGTAGCGGAGCTTGGCGACGTCGAACTCGTCCCCGACGCCGGCCCCGATGGCCCCGATGAGAGCCTGGATCTCGTTGTTCTTGAGCATCCGGTCGAGTCGGGCCCGCTCGACGTTGAGGATCTTGCCCCGGATCGACAGGATGGCCTGGGTCTCGGGGTCCCGCGCCTTGACCGCCGAGCCGCCGGCGGAGTCCCCCTCGACGATGAACAGCTCGGCCCGGCCCCGGTCGCGCGTCGAGCAGTCCCGGAGCTTCTCGGGCATGCCGGCGCCCTCGAGCGACGACTTGCGGCGGATGAGGTCGCGGGCCTGGCGGGCGGCGCTGCGGGCGCGCGACGCCTGGATGCCCTTCTGCACGATCTGGCGGCCCTCGGTCGGGTGCTCCTCCAGCCAGTCCGACAGCTTCTCGTTGGTGGCCCGCTCGACCAGGGAGCGCATGGAGACGTTGCCCAGCTTGGTCTTGGTCTGGCCCTCGAACTGCGGCTCGGCCAGGCGCACGGAGAGGATGGCGGTGAGGCCCTCGCGGATGTCCTCTCCCGCCAGGTTCTCGTCCTTCTCCTTGAGGTGGCCCTTGGCCCGGGCGTACTTGTTGACGGCGTTGGTGAGGGCCTTCTTGTAGCCCTCCTCGTGCATGCCCCCCTCGGTAGTGGCGATGCCGTTGGCGAAGGAGTGGATGCCCTCGTTGTAGCCGGTGTTCCACTGGAAGGCGATCTCGACCTCCTGGGTCTCCTCCGCCTGCTCGAAGTAGCCCGGCTTCTTGAACAGCGCCTCCTTGGCGGCGTTCAGGTGGCGGACGAAGTCGACGATCCCGCCGTTGTACTTGTAGGTCGTCTCGCTCGGGTCCGAGCTGCGCTCGTCGCGGAAGCGGATCTCGAGGCCGCGGTTGAGGAACGCGTACATCTGGAGCCGCTCGAGGATGGTGGTGGCGCGGAACTCGGTCTCTTCGAAGATGGTGCCGTCAGGCCAGAAGGTGACCGTCGTGCCGGTCCGGCCGCGCGGTGCCTTGCCGGCCACCTCGAGCTTGCCCCGGGGCTTCCCCCCGTCGGCAAACTCCATCCGGTAGCGGTCCCCGGCGCGGTCGATCTCGAGGACCAGGCGCCGGGAGAGGGCGTTGACGACCGATACCCCCACGCCGTGCAGGCCGCCGGAGACCTTGTAGCCCTCGCCACCGAACTTGCCGCCGGCGTGGAGCATGGTGAGCACGACTTCCGCCGCCGACTTCGACTTGTACTGGGGGTGGGGGTCGGTGGGAATGCCCCGCCCGTCGTCGACGACGCGGCACCCGCCGTCGGCGAGGAGGGTCACGTCTATGCGGGTGGCATGGCCGGCCATGGCCTCGTCGACCGAGTTGTCGACCACCTCCCAGACCAGGTGGTGGAGTCCCGACGGCCCGGTCGAGCCGATGTACATCCCCGGCCGCTTGCGGACGGGATCGAGTCCCTCGAGGACCGTGATGTCCTTGGCACCGTAGGAGCTGCCGGTCCGGGACGCACTCTTCCGGTCCCCGGGACCCTGCATGCCGTCGTCAGGTACTTGCAACGCCACAGGCGCGACCTCTCATTGCCGACCGACCGGGATGCTCGTCGGACCGCTCATAGGAGAACCGGTGCGAAGGCTCCGGACCCGCCGGAATCGCGGGATTTCAACACTTGTAATTCTACCAGTCGGCAGTGACGGCCCCCGCCTATCCGGACCCGCGGCGACCCCCGCCGGAGGGCCTCACCCGCACCTCGATCCGGGTCGCAACTTCCCGGCCGGCGGCGTCCCGGAGGCGCTCGAGGATCTGGCGCTCCAGGAACCGCAGCTGGGTGGCCCACGCCGGCTCACCGACGCCCACGACGAGCACGCCGTCACGCAGCGACAGGGGCTTGGCGTGATCGGCGATGGCCGCTCCCACCGCCTCCTCCCAGTGGGCGAAGACGGTCCCCACCACCCCGGCGTCGGTACCCCCCAACGACCGGCTGATCCGCTGGAGCGACTCCCCGACCGTCCGGGGCTGGTCCCCGTCCGGGGCGTCCCCGCTGCCTCCGGCCGGATGCCAGGTGCTCCCGCTCACGACGAGATCCTGCCGTCGTGCACCGAGACCACGAGCGACGGCGCCCACCCCTCGGGAAGGGGTCCCGCGGTGGTGAGCAGCGCCTGGCCCGGGGGCAGGAGTGACAGCAACGCGGCGGCGCGGCCAGGGTCGAGCTCGGACAGCACGTCGTCGAGGAGGAGCACGGGCGGGCTGCCAACCTCGGCCGTCACCAGCGTGTGGGTGGCGAGGCGCAGGGCCAGGGCCAGGCAGCGCTGCTCCCCCTGCGAGGCCTGGGTGCGCGCCGGCATGCCGTCGAGGACCACGTCCAGCTCGTCGCGGTGCGGGCCCAGCGACGTGAACCCCCGCCGGAGGTCCTCGCGCCGCGACGCCTGCAGCGCGGCCCCGAGATCTCCCTCCCACGAGCGGCGGTAGGTGAGAACGACATCCCCGCCGCCGCGCGACAGGCCCGTGTAGGCGACGTCGACCTCGGGCGAGAGGCGCCCCACCAGGTCCTCACGCGCCTCCGCCAGTGCCGTTCCGAGCGAGGAGAGCTTCGAATCCCACACTTCGAGCGTGGCCTCGGCGCCCGCATCGAGGCGGCCCTCGACCTGGCGGAGCAGGGTGTTGCGCTGGCGCAGCACCCGCTCGACGTCGGACTGGAGCGAGTCCTGCCGGGGGGCCAGGAACACCAGGGCGATGTCGAGCAGCTCGCGCCGGGCCGCCGGGCCCCCCCGGACCAGCTCGAGGTCGTCGGGGCTGAACACGGTGGCCCGGAAGGCGCCGAGGAGGTCCCGGGTGCGCCGGAGGGGCTGGCGGTTGACCAGGACCCGGTCCCGGCCGGCGCGGGCCAGCTCGGCCTCGACCAGCACCGCCCGCCCCTCCCGCACCCCTTCGGCCCTGACCACGGCCCGCTCCGCCGAGGTGCGCACCAGGGCCTCGCGGGGTGCCCCCCGGAAGGACGACAGGGACGCCAACCATCCGACCGCCTCGAGGAGGTTGGTCTTGCCCTGGCCGTTGGCCCCCCTGATGACGGTCAGGCCGTCCGGATCGGGGGCCAGCTCGGCCGACGCGTAGTTGCGGAAATCCGTCAGCCACAGGCGAGCAATGTTCAAGGACTACAGGTTCGCGGCGGGGATAGGGACCCCGCCGCACGCGGCGGGCGAGGTCCCAAGGACCCGGGTGCCCGCCGCCATGTCAGGGCACTCTTACCGGCATCAGGAGATGGATGTAGTCCTGGCCCTCGGAGGGGCGGATCACCGCCGGCTTCAGGGCGTCGACCATCTCGATCACGACCTCTTCCCCGCCCGCGGCCTCGACCCCGTCGACGAGGTAGGAGGGGTTGAAGGCGATGGTCATCTCCGCCCCCTCGTACTTGGCGTCGATGTCCTCCTTGGCCTGGCCGAGGTCCTGGGTGGCCACCGACAGCTCGATCCCGTCGGGCCGCAGGGCGATGCGGACCGGGGTGGTCGACTCCCGGATGAGCAGGCGCATGCGCCGCACCGCCTCGACCAGCGGGTCCCGGCTCACCATGAGGCGGTTGGGGGAGCTCTGGGGGATCAGCTGGTTGTAGTTCGGGAACTCCCCCTCGATGAGCCGGGTGGTGAGGACCACCGGGCCGACCTCGAAGCCGGCGTCGTTGGTGCCGAGGCGCACGGTGAGGGTGTCCGAGGACGACAGGATCCGCTGCAGCTCCCCGAGGGCCCGGGCCGGGACCAGGACCTTCTGGCCCTGCGAGAGCATGGTGGTCCCGGGCAGCTCCCGCTTGGCCAGGCGGTAGGAGTCGGTGGCGACCATCCGCAACCCGCTGCCGGACTCCGACGTGAGCAGGACCCCGGTGAGCATGGGCCGGTTGTCGTCGGTGGCGGCGGCGGGCACGACCTGGCGGAGGGCATCGGAGAACTCCGGCGCCGGGACCGACACGGCCTGGCCGTCCCGGGGCGGGAGGCGGGGGAAGTCGTCGGCGTTGAAGGTGCGCACCGAGAACTCGGCCCGTCCGGAGGTGATCCGCAGCTCCTCGTCGGCCGACTCCAGGGTCACCGCCCCCGGGTCCAGCGAGCGCACGATGTCCACGAGGAGGCGGGCCGGCGCCACGACCACCCCGGGCGAGGACGCCGACACCGAGGTGGTGGTCTCGATGGTCAGGTCGAGATCACATCCCGCCACCCGCAGCTCGTCCCCCGCCGTCTCCAGGCGCAGGCCGGCCAGAGCCTGGAGTGCCGTGGCCCGGCTCACCGCCCGTCCGGCGGTGGCCAACACCTCGACCAGGGCGTCACGCTCGCATCGCAGCTTCACGATCCCGTCTTCCTGCCTTTCAAAGATTCTGAGAAGAAGATCTGTAGAGAGAGGTAATAAGGGCTGTGGATTGTGGAAGACCGAACGGAATCCCAGGTCAGGGCGCCGATCGTCATCCCCATGCCCGGCGAGGATCCCACAGGGCCGCCCGCCCCCTGGGGGACCCCCGGTGGACAGAGGGAGCGCAATCCACAGGCTCCCGAGGTTGGAACCACAGGTTCATCCCCCGGCCCGGATCTGGTGGAGGAGGTCGGTCACCTGGTTGAAGATCTGGCGGCGCTCACCCATGAGTCCCGTGATCTTGTCGACGGCATGTATCACCGTGGTGTGGTCCCGCCCGCCGAACTCCCGGGCGATGGCCGGGTAGCTGTAGTCGGTCAGCTCCCGGAACAGGTACATGGCCACCTGCCGGGCCGTGACCAGGGGCCGGCGCCGCGAGGTTCCACACAGCTCGTCGACCGAGAACCCGAAGGCGTCGGAGGTGGCGTCGAGGATGAGCTTGGGCGTGATCTGGCGGGGCTGGTCGGCCGAGACGATGTCGGACAGGACCCGCTCGGCCACCTCGAGGGTCAGCGGCTCCCGGTTGAGGCTGGCGAAGGCCGACACCCGGATGAGCGCCCCTTCGAGCTCGCGGATGTTGTCCTTCACGTGGACGGCGATGAATCCCAGGACCTCGTCGGGGATCTCGGTCCGCTCCGACATCGCCTTCTTGCGCAGGATGGCCAGGCGGGTCTCGAGCTCGGGCGGCTGGACGTCGGTGATCAGGCCCATGAGGAAGCGGCTGCGCAGCCGGTCCTCCAGGGTGGCCAGCGACTTGGGCGGCCGGTCGGAGGTGATGACGATCTGCTTGGAGGCCTCGTGGAGGGTGTTGAAGGTGTGGAAGAACTCCTCCTGGAGCCCCTCCTTGCTCTCCATGAACTGGATGTCGTCGACGAGGAGCACGTCGCACTGGCGGTAGCGGCGCTTGAAGGCCGTCGTCGTGTTGGTCCGGATGGCGTCGACGAACTCGTTCATGAAGGTCTCGGTCGACACGTAGCGGACGTGGCGGGCCGGGAAGTTCTCCCGCACGTAGTTGCCGATGGCGTGGAGGAGGTGGGTCTTGCCCAGGCCGGCGCCGCCGTGGATGAACAGCGGGTTGTAGGACTTGGCCGGGGTCTCGGCCACCGACAGGGCGGCGGCGTGGGCGAAGCGGTTCGACGACCCGATCACGAAGCGGTCGAAGATGTAGTTGGGATTGAGGTGGGCGTCCTCCCCGCCCGGGCGGGGGGGCGGGGGGGCGGAGGAGGCGTGGGCGGAAAGGGCAGCTTGGCCCCGGTGGGGGTCGGGCAGGGCCTGGCTCCAGTCGTTGCCCGACAGGAGGGTGGTGCCCCCCTCTTCCCGGCCGGCGCCGGTGCGGACCTGGAGGCGGATCGGGACGTCGAACCCGACGGCGTCGAGCATGGCGTGGCTGATCATCTGGAGGTGGCGGGCCTCGATCTTCTCCTTGGCGAGCGAGCTCGGCACCGCCAGGACCAGGGTCTCACCCTCCATGCCCTCGGGCCGGATGGCCTCGAACCACGTCATCCAGGTGGCGTCGGACATCTCCTGGCGGAGGGTGTCGGCGCAGATCGTCCACAGCTTCTCGGCGTCGGTCACCTGGTCATCCCTCCGGATCCCGCCGCTGAGTCCACAGCCCGGTCCACATTCTGTGGACAACTTTCCGCCACGCCCGTCGTCACCTGACCCTGCCCCGTTGCCGGGGGATCTGGGTGAGACCCCGGGGAAGGAGGGCCCACTCCGCCTTGCCGAAGGCAGCGACCGTACCACCGCAAGCCGGGGCCGGCACCGGGGGCAAAGGGAGCTTTTGCCACACATCGTCGTCCGTCCCCGTACATCTCGCGACCTTCCACGACAGAGCCCCGGCGCACTATCCTGTAGGCCGATCTCAGGAGCAGAGCGTGAAGCGCACCTTCCAGCCGAACAACCGCAAGCGGGCCAAGAACCACGGGTTCCGCCACCGCATGTCGACCCGGGCGGGCCGGGCCATCCTGAAGTCCCGCCGGCTCAAGGGCCGCCACCGCCTGTCCGCCTGACCGGCCGCCCGGTATGGCGGGTGCGGGACCGGTCCACGTTCGTGGAGCTGCGCCGCGCCGGCCGGCGGGTGCGACGGGGTCCGGTTTCGGTAACCTTCGTGGCCGGAGGCTCTGACGAGCCGCCGCGAGTCGCCTACGCAGTGGGCCGCCGAGTGGGCAGCGCCGTCCGGCGCAACCGGCTCCGGCGCCGGCTGCGGGCAGTTGTCGCCGACCTGGCGCCCGAAATGCGCCCGGGGGCCTATCTGGTGGGTGCCGCCCCGGCTGCGGCGGACCTGCCCTATGGAGAGCTCAAGGCCGTGGTGTCCCAAGCGTTGAGAGCGGTGAGCGGGGAGTGACCCTGGTTGGGTACACGCCCTCCGTCCCGGCGCGGGGACTCAAGGGCCTGATCCGGCTCTACCAGCTCGTGTTCTCGGGGCGGCCCAGCCCCTGCCGGTACTACCCGACCTGCTCCGCCTACGCCGTCGAGGCCCTCGAGCGCCACGGGGCGGTGCGGGGCTCGTGGCTCACCCTGCGCCGGCTCCTGCGCTGCCACCCCTGGGGCGGCCACGGCGTCGACCCGGTCCCGGATTGAGGAAGAGATGACCTCCCTTTACCATTTCATGGCAGACATCCTGGCCGGGTGCTACGCCGTGACGCACAACTACGCGCTGGCCATCGCCCTGCTGACGATCGCCGTGGTGGCCGTCACCACCCCGCTGACCTGGAAGAGCACGCGGGGGATGCTGGCCATGCAGATGCTGGCTCCCGAGATGAAGAAGCTCCAGCAGAAGCACAAGAACGACAAAGAGGCCCTCAACCGGGAGATGATGGCCCTCTACAAGGAGAACAGCATCAACCCCCTGGGGGGCTGCCTGCCGTTGCTCCCCCAGATGGTCGTGTTCTTCGTCCTTTACCGGACGATCTACAACCTCTCCCACAAGGCCACCTTCGCCACCCTGCGGGCCGCCCAGGCCGCCTGCCCACACCCGACCAACGCCCAGGCCCAGATCACCAAGCTCACCAGCGGGGTGAAGAACGGCCAGCCGTTCACCTGCGCCGATCCGCAGAACGTCTCCCACGGCTCCGCTCTCTACCATAATCTGGTAGCAGCGGGCGGGCACATGAAGGTTTGGGGCTTCGACCTCACCTTGGGGGTGAGGACCGCCCACGGCAGCGCGGTGGTGGGGTGCTGGATCCTCGTGGTGCTGGTGGTGGGGGCCTACTTCATCCAGACCCGCCAGATGAGCTCCCGGAACCCGCAAGCGGCGGCGGCCAACCCCCAGATGCAGTCGATGCAGAAGATCTTCCCGCTGTTCTTCGGGCTGATCTCGATCACCATCCAGGCCGGGGTCAACGTCTACTTCCTGGTCTCGGCCCTGTGCCGGATCGGCCAGCAGAGTCTCATGTACCGGCACGACCCGGTCCTGCGGCGCCAGGTCGAGAACGCCAAGAAGGCGGCGCCCATCGACGTGCCGTCCAAGGAGAAGAAGGGTTTCTTCGCCTCGCTGATAACCCCGCCTTCACCCCAGCCACCGGCCAAGCGGCCCCCGACCACGCCCGGGCGCGGCGGGTCCGGCGGCTCGGCCCGGGCGTCGGGAGGAGCGGGAGGCAACGGGAGGACGGGCGACGGCCGGGCCGGCAACGGCGCCGCGGGCCGCCCGCCGGTGCCCAACCCGCCCGCCGGGTCCGACGCGCCGCGGGGGACGCTGGCCCGGATCTGGGCGGCGGCCAGCGGAGCGGCCCCGGTCCAGTCCCAGCCGTCCCCGCCGTCGGGGGCGGGCGACGCCCCGGCCCAGGAGGCGGCGCCTCCCGCCGGGAACGGCTCGGCCGCCGAGGCCCGCCCCGCCCCGCCCCGCCCCGCCGCCCGCAGTGGCTCCGGCCAGGCGTCCAACGGCCCGCCCCGGCCCCAACAGCGGAACCGGGCGCGCGCCAAGCGCCGGCGGAGGTAGCGGGCATGGAATGGGTCGAGACGACCGGTCGCACCGTCGAAGAGGCCACCGAGGCCGCCCTCGAGGAGCTCGGGGTGGCCGAGGAGGACGCCGAGATCCGGGTGCTGGAGGAGCCCCGCCCCGGACTGTTCGGCCGCATGCGCGGCGAGGCGCGGGTCCGGGCCCGGGTCCGGCCCGCCACGGTCCGGCCCAAGGAGGACCGCCGCGACCGCCGCCGCCGCAGGCACGGATCGGAGCGGTCGGGGGGCAACCAGGAGCGCTCCGGCGGCTCGGGGGGCGTGGCCACGGCCGTGGGAGACGACGGTGACGACGGCGGCTCCGGTCAGGGGACCGCCGGCGCGACAAGAGAGGCGGCCGCCGAGGGCGGGAACGGTTCGCCGGGCCGTGCTTCCGGGACCGGGTCGGGAGGGTCCGGGCGCCGCCGGCGGGGAGGACGGGGCCGGTCGGGTGCGGGGAACGGGGGCGGCTCCGAGTCTGATGCCGCCCGGAGACGGGGGAGCGGGGCCAGAGCGTCAGGGGCCGACGAGGGGTCGGACGACGGTGAGTGGGAGGAAGGCGTGGGCGAAGAGGACGTGCCGTTGGAGGAGCAGGGCGCCGAGGCGAGCGCCTTCCTCGAGGGCCTGGTGGAGCGGATGGGCCTGAGTGCCGACGTGTCCTCCCAGGTGCTCGACGAGGACAACGTGGAGATCAGGCTCGAGGGCGAGGAGCTCGGGATCCTCATCGGGCCACGCGGGAACACCCTGTCCTCCCTCCAGGAGCTGACCCGGACCGTGATCCAGCGCCGGCTCGGCGCCCACAACGGCCGGCTCCTGGTGGACGTCTCCGGATACCGGCAGAAGCGCAAGGTGGCCCTCGAGCGCTTCACCCGGGAGGTGGCCGAGCAGGTCAAGTCGACCGGTCAGCGGAAGGTGCTGGAGCCGATGTCCCCGCCCGACCGCAAGGTCGTCCACGACACCGTGAACACGATCG
>DASUHN010000427.1 GCA_036273495.1 Acidimicrobiales bacterium
GGTAATGGCGCTTCTGCTCTTCGCTTCCGAAGGCAAGAATGCTCGCCGCGCCCTGGCCGGCAGCTATCGAGTTGGTCAACCGTCCACTGGGCGGGGCACCGGCTGCCGCCAGACGCTCGTCCACTCGGGCCTGGGCCCCGACGGGTTGCCCCAAGCCCCCGTAGCCGAGCGGGAACCACACGTAGGCGAGGCCGGCGTCGAACTGGGCCCGGAGAAAGGTGACCGGGTCCGTCGAGCCGGGCGGGTGGTCGGCGAGCAGCTGCGTCACCGCCGCCTCGACCAGAGCCGGGTCGTCGCGCTCCTCCGTCGCCGGGGTCATGGCTCAGCTGCTGAGCAGCAGGCAGGCGGCTATCGGCCCCCCGCCGGCCGCCACCACCGCCACCTCGGAGCCGTCCACCTGCCGCGGTCCGGCCTGACCGCGGAGCTGCAGGCAGGCCTCGTGCAGGACCCAGTAGCCGTGCATCCGGCCGGCGGACAGCTGCCCGCCGTACGTGTTGAGGGGGAGCCGTCCCGTCAGCGAGATCTGGCCGGGATCGGCCACGAAGGGCCCGCTCTCCCCGTCGTCACAGAACCCGAGGGCCTCGAGCCAGGCCAGGGTGATGAAGGTGAAGCCGTCGTAGAGCTCGGCCAGGTTGACGTCGGCGGGCTTGAGGTCGGTGCGCCCCCACATCTCGGCGGCGGCGTCGACCGACGCCATCTTGGGGTAGTCGGGGCGCTGGTCCCACCCCCCGACGGCGGTTCCCGTCGCGCCGCCCATAGCCTGGACCTGTACGGGATTGGGGCAGTCCGGCGCGTAGCCGGCCCCGGACACCACCACCGCCACCGATCCGTCCACGGGAACGTCGCAGTCCAGCAGCCCGAACGGATCGGAGATGGGCCGGGCCGACAGATAGTCGTCCAGGGTGATCGGGTCGCGGTAGGCGGCAAGCGGGTTGAGCCCGGCGTTGCGGCGACTGTTGACGGCCAGCGCCCCCAACTGCTCCTTGGTCGTGCCGTAGAGGTGCATATGGCGCTGGCAGTGCATGGCCAACCAGTTGGCGGCGGAGTAGGCGTGGTAGGTGAGCAGCGGGCTCATGTCCCCCATGGCCTTCATCATCCCGACATCGCTGGCCACCGGGGAGTCGGTCGGCGGGCGGTCGGCCGGCAGCATCGAGCCGCCCATCATCTCGACGGTCCGGTAGATCAGGACGTGGCGGGCCCGGCCCTCGGCCACCGCCAGGCACGCCGACATCACCGGGGACAGGAGCCCTCCGGTGGTGACACCACCCCCCCACCACTGGGGCTCGATCTTCAGGGCCTCGGCGGCGCGGGTCGCGGCGGTGTCCCCCATCGTGTCGATGCCGTCGATGTCCTTGGGCTCGAGGCCGGCATCGGCAATGGCGGCCAGCGACGACTCCACCGTCATGTCCAGCCCGGGGATCCCCAGGCGCCGCCCGACCCGGGAGATGCCGATGCCGGACACGATCGCCCGCCGCTCAGGAACCTCGACCATCCGACCAACGTAGCGGCGGCCAGCGGACTGCTACCGAGCGGCGGGGCCGTTTACCGGTCTTCGTCCTGCTCCTCGTCCCCGCCGGCCTCCTCGTGCTCGTCCTCCCCCTCGTCCTCGGGGACCCCGTAGAGATGACCGGTCATGCAGACGAGAGCCGAGATGGTGTCGGCGTAGTCGAAGCGCTCCCCGTTGTAGGTGAGGGGTCTCCCCGTGGAGGGTCAGGCCGGCCTCGGCGGCAACGACATACAGGTCGGCCCCCCGGGCTCCCCCGGGACCTCGCCCGGGGGGATCTCTTTCCCGTCGGGGTTCCAGACCCGGACCGCTCCGTCGGCGGCCATGGCCAGACGGAAGCCGCCCTCGTGGATCAGGCGGTGATGGGCCGAGCAGATCGCCGCCAGGTTGGAGGCCCGGGTGGGCCCGCCCTGGGACACGAACTGGACGTGGTGGAGGTGCAGGAACGCCCGGCGCTCACATCCCGGGAACCGACAGCCCCGGTCCCGGGCCAGCACCGCCCGGCGGATGGTGTCGGGGATCTGGCGGGTGGCGCCTTCGGGCTCCACCGCCCCGCCGGGGCGGAACGCCACCCGGGACAGGACCCCGTCGCAGGCCAGGCGGGCGGCGGTGTGGGCGGCGATGGCCCCGATGCCGTCTATGTGGCCACAGCCCTCCCGGCTCGGATCCTGGAGGACCGCCTCGTCCACGTGGACCATGACCCGCACCGCCGGCGGGCCCGGGTCCGCCGCCATTCCCTGGGAGGCGATCTGGGCGCACAGCGCCACCAGAGCGTCGGCCCGGGTGTGCTCCCAGTCGTCCCTCGGGCCCTCGCCGGGCTGGCCCGACGGCGCCGGTGCGGTCGGGGGAGTCATTCCGGCGGGGTCCGGGGCGGGCGCGGGCGTTTCCGCGGAAACGTCGTCGGCCTCGGCGGGGACATCGGGGAGACGCCGGGTGTGGTCCGGGCCCGGTGGGCGTCGGTGGCCAGGGCCCGCCGGGCCGTCTCCACCGCCACCAGGACCACGGCGGTGTCCTCGGGGCTGAGCCGGGCCGAGATGCGGACCATGCCCTCGTCGTCGGTGGTGGAACGGAAGTAGCGCCCCTGGCGTCTCCTGAGAGCGTCCCGGCCCTCGGCCGGGTCGGCGCGGCGGTAGTAGGAACCGTGCGCTCCAGCTGGGAGGCGGTCATCTGGCGGGCCAGCTCCAGAAGGGGGGCTTCCAGCACCGGGTTGGCCACCCGGGAGATGGCGCGGACCTTGGAGTAGGGGAGGGCGGTGTGCAGGTCCGGCTCGTCAGGCTCCTGGCGGCTGTCGGCGGTCCCGACTACCGGATCACCTATCCGAATGGGGACCGGGCGGCGTGTGTGGGGAGCGTGTTCGAGGCCGAGGTGGAATCAGGTACGCCCCGGCCCGACGGCGATGAGACGACTGAAGTCGGATGGTTCCGTCCCGACGTGTTGGCCAGCGTCGATCTCAACGCGCTCAACCGTCACCTGTTGGCTGAGGTCGTGCCCCTCCTCGTCCAGTAGGGCCGGAAGCAAGCAAAGTTGCCGCCGTGGCGTCAGCTGCCCGGGAGGATCACGACCTTGCCGACGGCGCCCCGGTCCGCCACCAGCTCGAGGGCGGCCACCGCGTCGGTGAGGGGGTAGGTGGCCGAGACGTAGGGCCGCAACCGCCCGCTGGCCAGCAGGTCTTCGAGCTCGGCCCGATCGCGCTCCGCCTCGGCGGCGTGGTACGTCGCGAAGGTCCGGATGTCGAAGCCGACGATGGCCACGTCCTTGAGCAGGACCAGGTTGAGCGGGATCCGGGGGATCTCCCCGGAGGCGAACCCCACCGTCACGAACCGGCACCCGGGCCGGCCCGCCCGCAACGCCTGCTCCGAGTAGGCGCCGCCGACGGGGTCGATCACCACGTGCGGCCCGCCGTCCGTCAGCTCGCGGGCCCGGAGCTTGAGATCCTCCGAGCTGTAGTCGACGGTGGCTTCGGCGCCCCGCTCGGAGCACACCGTGAGCTTGGCGGGGCTGGAGGCGGCGGCCGCGACCCGCGCTCCCAGCAGGCGGGCCACCTCGACGGCGGCCAGGCCCACCCCGCCGGCGGCGCCGAGCACCAGCACCCACTCACCCGGGCGCACACCGGCCACGCTGCGGAGGGCGTGGTAGGCGGTGGCGTGGGCCACCCCGAACGCCGCCGCCGCCACAAAGTCGACGCCTTCGGGCACGGGGCTGAGCGACGCGGCGGACACGACGATCCGCTCGGCGAAGGCGCCGACCATCGACGAGCCCCGGACCACCTGCCCCGGCGCCAACGAGGTGGCGCCGTCGCGTACCTCGGCCACCCGCCCGGCGAACTCGCTGCCAGGCGTGAACGGGACGGGGACCGAGACCTGATAGCGGTTGGCGGCGATGAGCGTGTCCGGGTAGTTGACCCCGGCCGCCTCGATCTCGACGACCACCTGGCCCGGTCCGGGCCGGGGCTCGGGCAGATCCTCTATCACCAGCCCGGAGGGCGGGCCGTAGGCGTTGCAGCGCAGGGCCCTCATCGCGACCGTCCGACCCGGCTCAGCGGACGGTTCGGAAGAAGGCGCGGACGTCGTCTACGAAGAGGTCCGGGACCTCCATGGCGGCAAAGTGCCCGCCCCGGGGCATGTCCGCCCAGTGGGTGATGTTGTAGCGCCGCTCGGCCCAGGCCCGGGGGACCTTGGTGACCTCGCCCGGATAGTTGGCGACACCGGTGGGGACGGTGATCGGCGCCTGCGGAACGGCCGCCGCTCCCGCCCGGCGCATCTCGAAGTACAGGCGGGCCGACGAGGTGGCGGTGGCGGTGAACCAGTAGACGCTGACGTTGGTCAGCAGCTGGTCGCGGGTGAAGCTGCGCTCGACGTCTCCGTCGCAGTCGCTCCAGGCGCGGAACTTCTCGACGATCCAGGCCGCCAGCCCGACAGGTGAGTCCTCGAGCGCATACCCCACCGTCTGGGGCTTGGTGCCCTGGATGGCGGAGTACCCCGCCTCGTTCTGCTGCCAGGCGCGCATCGCCTCGATCCGGGCCTGCTCCTCGGGCGGGAGCGACGCCGTGCGCTGGCCCTCGGGCCGGGGGGCGCTGAGGAAGTTGAGGTGGAGCCCGGCCACGTGGTCGGGTTCGAGGTCGGCCACGTTGGCCACGACGATCGATCCCCAGTCCCCGCCCTGGACGCCGTAGCGCTCGTACCCGAGCGAGGCCATGAGGCGGCCGAAGGCGGCGGCCATGCGGCGGGGGTGCCACCCGGGCTCGAAGGTCGGGCCCGAGAAGGCATAGCCGGGCAGGGAGGGGGCCACCACGTGGAAGGCGTCGGTGGGGTCGGCGGGAGCGGTCAGCAGCGGGATGGCGTCGAGGAACTCGACAACCGAGCCGGGCCAGCCGTGGACGAGGAGCAGGGGCATGGCGCCGGGCGCCGTTGACCGTTGGTGCACGAAGTGGATGCGCTGGCCGTCGATGTCCGTAGTGAACTGGTCGAAGGAGTTGATGGCCGCCTCGCGGGACCGCCAGTCGAAGCCGTTCCCCCAGTAGGAGACCAGGTCCCGCAGGTACCCCCGATCGGTGCCGTAACCCCAACCGGCTCCGGAGACCTCGTTGGGCCACCGGGCGTGGGCGAGGCGCGCCCGTAGGTCAGCCAGGGCCTCGTCCGGGACGGCCACCCGGAAGGGCTCGGTCAATTCACTCTTCGACGGAGATGGCGTGCTCCGGGCAGTTCTGCACGCCGAGCTCGGCCTTGGCGCGCAGCTCGTCGGGCACCTCGTCGACGATCACCTTCCCGTGCCCGTAGTCGTCGGGCTCGAACACCTCGGGGGCCAGGCTGTAGCAGCGTCCGTGCCCCGTGCATGTGTCCGGGTCGATCCGAACCCTCACACCCGTCCTCCCTGGTCGGCTGGTCCCAGGCCGGGGACCGTACTATCCCGCCCCGTGCGCTACGGCTACCACCTCCCCCAGTTCGGCCGGGCCGCGGTCACGGGCGCAGTGGAGCGCGCCGCCCGCCTCGCCGAAGACCTGGGGTTCGACGACGTGTGGGTCAGCGACCACCTGGTGGTCCCGGCCGACCAGGCCTATCCGGCGCCGTACCTGTACGACCCGCTGGTGTGCCTGACGTACGCCGC
>DASUHN010000428.1 GCA_036273495.1 Acidimicrobiales bacterium
AGACGCGCCGCGCGCCGAGACCGACGCGGAGGACGCCCCCGGGTTGGGGGGCGGCGGGATCGACTGGCCCGGCGCCTGCCCGAGGACCCCGGGGATGAGGCCCAGCACCGGGTCGAAGAACCCCGAGGCCGGGTTCCCGCAGGTGTGCAGGGTGGCCTGCTGGGCGGCGGAGAGGCCCTGGGCGTGATTGGCGAGGATGCGCCGGCAGATGCCGGCGAGCCGGTCGCGCACGTCGTCGGCAAGCACCTTGGACGTCACACCGGACGGGGCCTGGTTGTTGAGGTTCAGCCAGGCGTGGGCGGGGTCGTAGGCGCGCTGGGCGCCGGTGAACAGCGCCACGGAGGACGCCAGGGTCTGGTCGACCGCGGCCAGGTTGCGGTCGATGGTGCGCCCGGCCGTGGTGAGGGTGGCGATGTCCTGCTGCAGGCCCCCCACGTTCGGCGTGAGCAGTCCGGCCAGCTGGGTGCTCGCGTCCGAGAGTGCCTTGATGGCCCCGTCGAGCTGCTGGCGGTCCTGGGCGATGACCCCGGAGACGCTGGCGTAGTCACTGATCAGCGTCTCGATGCGGGAGGTGCGGCTGTCGAGAGCGCCGGTCAGCTGGGCCAGGGCCCCGTTCATCTGGCCCAGCTCCTTGCCCTTCTCGGCCAGCACCGAGATCGTCCCGGCCGCGTTGGATATCAGGTCGTTGAGCTGCCGGCCCTGGCCGTTCAGGTCCTGGGCCAGGTTGGCCACCAGGTCGTGGACGTTCTGGGGCTTGAGCGCCTTGAGGTAGTCGGTGACCTCGTTGAGGATCTGGTTGGTCTCGATCGGCACCGCGGTGCGGGACTCCGGGATCACCGCTCCCGCCGCCAGCCGGGGGCCGCCCGTGTAGCCGGGCTCCAGGTCCACCGAGCGCTGGCCCAGCAGCTCGGGGGCCACGATCACCGCCTTGACACCGGCCGGCACCGGGGCCGACTCGGGCAGGCTCATCCGCACGACGACGTGGTCCCCCTCGTTGGTGACCGACTGCACCAGGCCCTGGGCCAGGCCGAGGATCTGCACCTTCGACCCCGCGAACAGACCCTGTCCGGACGAGAAGACGGCCGAGAAGCTGTAGGTGGAGCCGCCACCGATCAGCCCACAGCCGGCGAGGGCGGCGGACGCCAGCACGCCGATGAGGCCGCCGCCCGCCGCCCGTCGGTGGCCCCGAGACGCGAGGTTCCGCCGTGCCCACCGCCCGGTCATTGCGGTCCCACCCGCGTCGCGCACGAGGAGGGGTCCGGTCCCAGCGCGGCGTCGAGGGCCTGGTCGAGGTAACCGCACGAGCCGTAGACGGCATCCCCCCCGCCGAGCAGGTTGGTGAAGATGTTGGCCCACTGGTTGGGGTAGTTGCTCGGGCCCGAATACCCGATCGACGAGAAGCCCTGCACCGCGCTGGCCAGGTACGACAGCCCCTGGGCCAGGTCGACCTGGTGCTGGGCCACCACGCCCAGGTCGGTGTTCAGCGTGGAGAGCAGCCCGTCGAGGCGGGCCCGGTTGGCGCCGACCAGGCCGGCGGTCTGGTTGGCCACCGCCTCGGTGTTGGCGATCAGGTCCGACAGGGCCTGGCGGCGCTGGGACAGCCCGGCCATCACCGTGCCGAAGTTGTCGACGGCCTGGGCCAGCTGCTGGTCGCGGGAGGCCAGCGCCCCCGACACCTGGTTGGCCGAGTCGATCAGCTGGCCCACTTCCTGCTGGCGGGAGTCGACGGTGCTGGTCAGGCGGTCGAGCCCGGCGATGATCCGGGCCACCTGGTCCTGCTTGCCCTTGGTGATGGTGGCCAGATCGGCCAGCAGCTGGTTGAGGGCGGGGGCGTTGGACTTGGCGAGCAGGGGACCGGTCACGTTCTGGAGCTGCTGGAACTCGAAGGGAACGGTGGTCCGAGTGATGGTCTCCCCGCCCCGCAACAGATGCGACCAGTCGGTCCCCGGTTGGAACTTGACCGCCAGGGCGCCCAGGAGGGTCTGCACCTGGATGGTGGCGGCGCTGTCCGCCGGCAGCTGCACCGAGCCGTCGACCCGGAGGTCCGCGTAGACGAACTGGCCCTTCTGGTGCAGGCCGGTGACGGTCCCGACCGGCACTCCGGCCAGGACGACCTGGTCCCCGCCGCGCAGCCCGGCGGCGTTGGTGAAGCGGGCGGTGAGGTGTATGCCCCCGCCGATGGTGTTGCGATTGAGGGTGAACACCGCCACCACGGCAACGAGGATCAGGGCCAGCCCGATCGCACCGATGGCCACCGGGTTGCGCTCGGTGAACGAGCGGGTGAAGATCCGCGCCAGCCGGGCCCTCACGAGCCGCCTCCGAGGTAGCCGCCCATGATCCCGGGGAGACCCCCGGTTCCCACCGAGGGCGCGCTGGTCGTGCTCGGCTTCGGGCCCCCCTCCTGGTAGGTGCAGTTCGCGGCCGTCTCCTGGCCGTGGCAGACGTAGACGGTGTTCACGTCGAACCACTGGCCGAGCGAGGAGATGAGGGTGTAGGGCTGCAGCCCCGCGGTCAGTGTTGACAGGTCCTGGTCCAGGTCCCCCTTGTGGGACGCGAGGGTGGAGGAGATGGTCTGGAGGCTGGAGATGATCGTGTCGAGGTTCGACCGGTTGGAGCCCACGAGCGTGGCGAATTCGCCGGAGACCTTGGAGAAGTTCTCGACCACGGCGTCGAGGGTGTCGTTGCGCGAGGCCAGGGCCGACGAGATCGTGGCCAGGTTGGTGACGACCTGCTGGAGGTCCTGGCTGCGTCCGCCGAGGGCGCCGACCACGGTCGAGAGGTTGTCGATCACCCGCCCGATCTGGATCTGGAGGGAGCCGACGGTGTCCGACACGGTGGCGGCGTTGTCGATCAGCGCCCCGACCTGGTCGAGGTTGCCCTGGAGGCCGCCGAGGACGCCCTGCACGAAGGCGTTGGCCTCGGCGGGGTCGATCGACTGCAGCACCGGGCCGAGGGCGTTCAGGAACTCCCCGATGTCGGCGTCCCCGGCGTCCCGGCTGGGCGGGATGGTCGCGCCGGGCCGCAGATAGGGACCGCCGGACCCGCTCGGGTACAGGTACAGGTACCTCTGGCCGAGCACGTTGTGCCAGCGGATACCCACCTGCGTGTCGACCGGGAGCCGGACCTTGGGATCCACCGAGAAGTCGACGACGGCCAGCCCGTGCCGGGTGCTGATGGCGCCGACCTGGCCCACCGTGACGCCGGCCAGCTTCACGTCGTCCCCGGAGTTGAGGCCGGACACGTCGGCCATGTCGGCGTGGTAGTCGACCCGGTGGGAGAAGAAATGGAGGTTGCCGATACGCGTCGCCAGGCCCCCGAGGAGCACCAGACACACGAGCGCGTACAGGGTGAACTTGAGCGTGCTGTCGCGCAGGTGGCGCCTCAGGAAGCGGAGGGCCCTCACCGCGCCCCCCCGCTGAGGAGCTGGCTGAGGGCGCCCCCGATCGTGCCCGGCTTGCCGTCGTCGGGCTGACCCACCAGCGAGCCGACCTGGTTGTCCAGCTGCTGGGCGACCTTCTGGGCGGCGCCGGTGACGCCGGCCGGGCCCGGCCCTGCCGGCACCGGCCCCTGGTGGGCCTGAGCCGCGGCGAACGCGGCCATCTGCGCCGAGCAGTTGAACGGGCTGCCCGGCCCGGCGAGGGCCTGCTGCAGCGGCGCCAGGGCGGACAGACCGGGTTGAGGCGGGGCGATGAGATCGCACACCAGGTTGTTGACGTCCGAGAACAGGACGAAGGTCTTGAAGAAGGCGAATTTCGAGCCGTCAGGCAGGGTCTCGGGCCCGAGCCCGACGGCAAACTTGAACGTGTACCGGTACAGCCCGTGGATCTCGTTGGAGAGGTCGGCCTGCCGGGCTATCAGGACCCGGCTGACATTGACCCCCTGAGTCAGCATGGCTGCTATGTCGGGGTGGTAGTCGGCCAGTAGGGCCGCCAGCTGGTTGGCCACGGGGGCGAAGTTGGCGAGCAGCTTCTCGTACGCCGCCGCCTGGGCGTTGAAGGCCGGCAGGGCCACGTTGCTCGCCCGGGCCAGGGCGTTGAGCGTGGGGCCGGTCGGCGCCAGGGCGGCGGAGAAGGCGGTGAACGAGTCGAGGGCCCGGATCTGGGCCTGCAGGGTGCGGTCGAAGAGGTCGGCCAGCTTGGTGCCCTCCTCGATTGACGCCGCGATCTCCTGGCCCTGCCCGGCGTAGGCCTGGGACAGCTCGGAGACCACCGTGCCGAGGTCGACGCCGTTGACCGCGTTCAGGAGGCGCGACGCCGAGGCCAGGAACTCGGTGAGGCCGGCGTCGACGGTCGTGCGGGAGATCGACGCCCCCGCCACCAGGAAGGGCGGGTGCTGGCCGGTCGGAAAGGCCAGGTTGACGGTGTCCTCGCCGAAGACGTTCTTGGCGGTGATCGTGGCCACCGCGTCGGCCGGGACGTTGAAGCCACGGTCGATGTGCATGTCGACCAACGCCTGGCGATGGCGGAGCTGGATCCCACTCACGTCCCCGACCCGTACGCCGCGGTACTGCACCTCGGAGGCGACGTGGAGGCCCTGCCCGGCCTCGGAGAAGACTCCCTGCAGCCGGTACACGTTGCTGTAGGCCCCGTAGGCCAGGTGCACGAGCAGGGTGGATGCCGCGACGAGCACGACCACCACGGCGGCGCCGATGGTGGCCCGGGCGCCCCGGGACAGCTCGGTCACCGCCGCTCGCCCACTGTCGGCGGCCTCATCCGACGATCAGGGCGGTGGTCCCGCTCCCGAACATCACGAACGACATCAGCAGGTTGAGCACGACCACGACGATGATCGAGGCCCGGATGGCCCGGCCCGCGGCCACGCCCACCCCGGCCGGCCCCCCGCTGGCGTAGAAGCCGTAGTAGCAGTGGATCAACGTCACCACCACGGCAAAGACCATGGCCTTGATCACCGAGAAGAGGACGTCGATGCTCGGCAGGAACAGCCGGAAGAAGTGGGTGTAGGTGCCGCTCGATAGATAGAAGAACTTGGTGGAGATCAGCTCGGTGGCCAGGTAGCTGGCGAACAACATGGCCAGGTACAGAGGGATCATCGTCAGCAGCGCCGCCCACACCCGCGTGGTGACCAGGTAGACGAAGCTGTCGACCCCCATCACCTCGAGGGCGTCGATCTCCTCCGACACCCGCATGGCGCCGAGCTGGGCGGTGAAGCCGGCCCCCACCTGGGCGGCCAGGGCCACCCCCGCGACGAGAGGCGTTATCTCGCGCGTGTTGGCCAGAGACGAGATGATCCCGGTGAACGCCTCGGCGCCGATCTGGGACAGGCCCTGGAACCCCTCCAGGCCGACCTCGATCCCGGTGAAGATGGCGATGCTGCCCCCCACGAAGATCATGCCCGCCCCGACGATCAGGGCGCCGGGGCCGAAGACGATGTCCCCCATCACCGCCAGGATCTCGTTGCGGTAACGCAGCCCGCGCGGCAGCCCGGCCAGTATCCGGCCGTAGAAGGCGAACTGCCGGTACAGGCCCTCCAGGACCGACACGGCCTGACGCGCCGGCTCCACCGCCGTCTTCCGCACCACCGGACGCTGCAGGACGGGCGCGGCCATGTCAGATCACCTTCTGGGGGAAGAAGTTGAAGTAGATGACGGTGAGGATCGAGTTGACGAGGAAGGCGAGGATGAACACGATCACCACCGCCTGGTTCACGGCGTCCCCCACCCCCTTGGGACCACCCTTGGCGGAGAGCCCCTTGTAGCAGGCCACCATGGCGGCGATGAACCCGAACGCCGCCGCCTTGATCAGCGCCATCCAGAGATCGGGCAGCTGCGAGAGCTCGGAGAAGGCCGAGAAGAAGCTGCTCGAGGTCACGTGGATTACGTGGGTCCCGAAGAACCACCCGCCGAGGATCCCCGCCACGCTCACCACCGGGTCGAGCAGGACGGCCACCAGGGTGGCCGCCACGAGCCGGGGGAGCACGAGGCGCTGCAGCGGGTTGACCGCCATCACCTCCATGGCGGAGATCTCGTCCCGGATACGGCGGGAGCCGAGGTCGGCGCACATGGCCGAGCCACCGGCGCCGGCGATCAAGAGAGCGGTGGCAACCGGGGCCTCCTCGCGCACCACCGCCAGGACCATGGTGGCGCCCAGCTGGGACTGGGAGCCGATCTGCTGAAGGAGTGAACCGACCTCGAGGGCAATGACCAGCCCGAACGGGATCGAGACGAGGATCAGGGGCAGGGTGGTGACCCGGGCCAGGAACCAGCACTGCTCCACGAACTCGCGGTAGGGAAAGGTGCGGGGGCTGAACTGGCGCAGGGCTTCGAGCGCCAGGGCGAACATGTTCCCCGTCTCCCGCAAGGCGCTCCCCGCCTTGGCCGAAGCCGAGCTCGCCACCGTCACGACTACGGACAGTAGCGGGAGCCGGGAAAGATAGGCTTTCAGCCGTGCCGTCCCCGGAGCCCGTGATCTCGCTGCGGGGCGTCACCAAACGGTTCGGATCCCACACCGTCCTCTCCGACGTCACCTTCGACGTCCCGCGGGGCAAGACCACCGCCATCCTCGGCCCCTCGGGCACCGGAAAGTCGGTGTTGCTCAAGAACATCATCGGCCTGCTCCGGCCCGACGCCGGCGAGATCTGGGTCGAGGGGGAACAGATCGTGGGTATGCGGGACAAGGACCTGTACCGGATCCGCCGGAAGTTCGGGGTTCTCTTCCAGGACGGGGCCCTGTTCGGGTCGATGAGCCTGTACGACAACATCGCCTTCCCCCTGCGGGAGCACACCCGGAAGTCGGAGAAGGAGATCCGTGAGCTCGTGCACCGAAATGCCGAGCTGGTGGGGCTCATGGACCACCTCCACAAGCTGCCCGGGGAGGTTTCCGGAGGCATGAAGAAGCGGGCGGGGCTGGCCCGGGCCCTGGTGATGGAGCCGGACATCGTGCTGTTCGACGAGCCTGACTCCGGGCTCGACCCGGTCCGGGTGGCCTACCTCGACGAGCTGGTCCGCAACCTCCAGGGGGAGACCGGCGCCACCTTCTTCATCATCACCCACAACATCCCGTCGGTGATGCGCACCGCCGACTACATGGGGATCCTCTTCCGCTCCCAGCTGGTGCAGTTCGGCAGCAAGGAGGAGATGCGCGCCAGCACGAACCCGATCATCCGCCAGTTCCTCTCCGGCAAGGCGGCCGGGCCCATCGGCATGGACGAGATGGCCGACTCCGGGGAGAGCGGCGGCCGGCTCGAGGACTACCCGGAGCTGATGGACCCCGAGGGCGGCGTCGGGGTCATGACCGTCTGACGTCGGGCCGGCCCGACCGGGGCGTGGCCTATGCCGGCGGGAGGAGGCGCTCCGCCGCCCCGAGCACCGCCTTCAGGGACGCGGTGGAGATGCTCTCGTCCACCCCCACGCCCCACCGGACCTCGTCCTCGGAGCGGGCCTCGACGTAGGCCACGGCGTTGGCCTCGGCCCCGGCCCCGACGGCGTGCTCGGCATAGTCGAGGACCTCGATGTCCATGCCGAGGTCGCTGCGCAGCCCGTGCACGAGAGCGGCGATCGGGCCGTTGCCCTGCCCGCTGACGGTCCGGTGCTCCCCGTCCACCAGCACCTGGGCGGTCACGACCGTCCCCCCGTCCTTGGTCGCCTCCTCGTGGCCGACCAGGAGAAGGCGGGGTGACGCCGGGAGGTACTCCCGCTCGAACTCCGACCACATGCCGGCGGGGCTGATCTCGGTGCCGGTGTCCTCGGTGATGGTCTGGATGGAGCGGGAGAACTCGATCTGCAGCCGCCGGGGCAGGTCGAAGCCGTGCTCGGCCTTCATCACGTAGGCCACCCCGCCCTTGCCCGACTGGCTGTTGACCCGGATGACCGCCTCGTAGCTGCGCCCCACGTGCTTGGGGTCGATCGGCAGGTACGGGACCTCCCAGGACTCGTAGTCGGCGGGGAGGGCCTCCATTCCCTTCTTGATCGCGTCCTGATGGGAGCCGGAGAAGGACGTGTACACCAGGTCGCCCACGTAGGGGTGCCGGGGCCCGACCGGGAGGCGGTTGCAGTACTCGGCCACCCGGCGCAGGCGGTCGATGTCGGTGATGTCCAACTCGGGGTCGACGCCCTGGCTGAACAGGTTCATGGCCAGGTTGACAAGGTCGACGTTCCCGGTGCGCTCACCGTTCCCGAACAGGGTGCCCTCGACCCGGTCGGCGCCGGCCATGACTCCGAACTCGGCCGCCGCCACTGCCGTGCCCCGGTCGTTGTGGGGATGGAGTGACAGCACGATCCGGTCCCGGTTGGGGACGTTGCGCAGGAACCACTCGATGGCGTCCCCGTAGATGTTCGGGGTGTACATCTCGACGGTGGCCGGCAGGTTGAGGACCATGCGGCGGTCGACGGTCGGCTCGATCACGTCCATCACCGCGCCGCATATCTCGATGGCGTACTCCAGCTCGGTGCCGGTGAAGCTCTCCGGGCTGTACTCGTAGCGCACATCGGTGCCGGGCAGCGTCTCCTCGAGCTTGCGGCAGAGCTTGGCGGCGTCCACGGCAATCTGGGTGATGCCTTCCTTGTCCAGCCCGAACACCACCCGTCGCTGCAGCACCGAGGTGGAGTTGTAGAAGTGCACGATCACCCGCCGGGCGCCGCGCAGGCATTCGTACGTGCGCTCGATGAGGTCGGGGCGGCACTGGACCAGGACCTGGATGGTCACGTCGTCGGGGACCAGGTCCTCCTCGACCAGGCGCCGCACGAAGTCGTAGTCGGGCTGGGACGCAGAGGGGAACCCGACCTCGATCTCCTTGAACCCCATGCCGACGACGGCCTCGAACATCTGGGCCTTGCGGGCCGGGTCCATGGGATCGATCAGCGCCTGGTTCCCGTCCCGCAGGTCGACCGAGCACCACAGGGGCGCCTTCTCGATCTGGCGGTTGGGCCACTCCCGGTCGGGCAGCCGGAGCGGGAGGGGCCGGAAGGGCCGGTACTTCTCGAACGGCATCTTCTTCGGGCTCACGGGCTGCGGGGGCATCTCACGCTCCTGGTCGGGCTCTATGTAGGTCGGCGGTTCGGTGAATCGGGGCAACAAAAAACCTCCTGCCGGGGGCAGGAGGTCGAGGGCGAGCACCGGAAGGGCGCCCGCCGTCAGGTAAGGAGGAGGTTGCTGCGGACGGCGTACGCGGAACCGGTCACGACGCCCAGCTTACCCGCTAATTTGCCTCGATGACCAGGGGGGAGCGGTGAGGTCTTGGTTCCGGATCGGCCTGCGGGTGGGGGTGCTGGCCGGAGCGGCGTTCGCCCTCGTCGTGGCCGCCCGCTCGCGTCGAAGCGACGGCCAGGGAAGCCTCGCCACGGGAGTGCACGGGCAGTGGCCCGACGTGCGCCGTTCCGGCGCCGGTCCCGACGGCCCCCCGACCGGGGACCACCACCCCCACGGCCGGGTGACGGTGCCACGCGAGGCGGCGCCGATGGGCGCCCCGCCGGCGGTCGCCTCCCGGGACCCCGGCCCGGCCGAGCCCGAGGCGTCCGAGCCCCGCGAGCACCTCGACTCCGAGGAGGCGCCGGCGGCGGCCGGGAAGGCGGGCGGCGGGCCGGCGTGGGTCGCGGCCGACGGGAAGGTCTGCCCGCCGACCCACCCGGTGAAGGCCAAGATGTCGAGCCGGCTCTACCACCTGCCCGGCATGCTGGCCTACGACCGCACCGCTCCCGACCGCTGCTACGTCGACCCGGCGGCGGCCGAGGCGGACGGCTTCACCCGGGCCAAGCGGTAGGGCAGGACCCGGGCCAAGCGGTAGGGCAGGCCGGCGCCGTCCCGGCGCCGGGCGTCAACCGGCCTGATGCAGCACCACCCGGTGGACGTCGATTATCCCGGGCGTGGCCGCCACCCGCTCCACCACCTCGGCGGGCACGGCGGTCTCGGTCGACAGCACCATCAAGGCGGCGCCCCCGGCCGGGGACTGACCAACCGCCATGTTGGAGATGCTGATGCGCTCCTCTCCGAGGAGTGTGCCCACCACGCCGATCATCCCGGGCCGGTCCTCGTTGCGGACGATCAACATGTTCGGCGCAGGAGAGAGGTCGACGCTGTGCTCGTCCACCATCACCACGCGCGCCCCGCCGCGCGGGCCCGACACCGTGCCCGCCACCGAGTGGCCCCCGCCCGTGATGGTGATCAGGTTGGTGTACTCCTGGGCGGCGGTGCTCGTCGTCTCCCGGATCTCGATGCCCCGCTCGGCTGCCATCTGCGGCGCGTTGACATACGACACGGGGTCGGTGATGCCCGCCGCCACGAACAGGCCCTTCAGCACCGACAGGGTGAGGATCCGGGTGTCCTGCTCGGCCAGGCCGCCCTGATAGGTGACCTCGAGGACCGACGGCGCCCCGTCGTGCAGGGCGGCGAACACGCCGCCGAGCAGCTCCGCCACCGGAAGGAACGGGCGCACCGCCTCCGACGCCTCCCCCGCCGACACGTTGAGGGCGTGGGGGACGAACTGGCCGGCCAGGGCCAGGCTCACCTGCTCGGCAATGGTCAGCCCGGCCTTGTCCTGGGCGTCACGGGTGCTGGCGCCCAGGTGCGGGGTCACGACCACGTTGGGCAGCTCGAAGAGCGGGCTGGTGGTGCACGGCTCTGCGCCGAACACGTCGAGAGCCGCCCCTCCGGCCTGACCGGACCGCAGCGCCTCGGCCAGGGCCTCCTCGTCGACGATTCCTCCCCGGGCCACGTTGACGATGCGGACCCCGGGCTTAGCCCGGGCCAGGAGGTCCTTGCCGATGAGGCCGACGCTCTCCGGCGTCTTCAGCAGATGGACGGTCACGAAGTCCGATTGGGTGATCAGCTCGTCGAGGTCGAGCAGCTCGATCCCGAGCTGCCGGGCCCGATCGGGCGCCACCCACGGGTCCCACGCCACCAGCCGCATCCCGAAGGCATGGGCCCGCTGCGCCACGAGGGTGCCGATCCGGCCCAGGCCGAGAACGCCCAGGGTCTTGCCGTACAGCTCGACGCCCTCCCACTTGGACTTCTCCCACCGCCCTGCGACCAGGGCGGAGTGCGCCTGGGGGACGTTGCGGGCGAGGGCCAGCAGCATGGCCATAGTGTGTTCGGCGGTCGACAGGGTGATCGACTGGGGCGCGTTGGCCACCATGACCCCGCGGCGGGTGGCGGCGGCCATGTCCACGTTGTCCACCCCGATGCCCGCCCGGCCCACCACCACCAGCCGGTCGGCGGCGTCGAGCACCTCGGCGGTGACCTTGGTGGCGGAGCGGATGACCAGGGCGTCGGCGCCCTTCACCGCCTCCTGCAGCTCGGCGGGTGTCAGCCCCAGCTTCACGTCCACGTCGTGGCCGGCGTCGGCCATCATCTGCAGCCCGGCGTCGGCCAGGGTCTCGGTGACGAGGATGCGGCCCACTACGACGCCTCCTCCAGCAGCTTGCCGATGCGGTTCACGCCCTCCTCGAGGTCGAGGTCCCCGAGGGCGTAGGAGAGCCTGGCGTACCCCGGTGCTCCGAACGCCTCCCCGGGCACGATGGCCACCTTGGCCTCGTCGAGGATCACCTCGGCCAGCTCGAGGGTCGAGGTCGGGGTGCGACCCCGAAGGGTGCGGCCGAGCACCTCCCGGAACGACGGGAAGGCGTAGAAGGCGCCCTCGGGCTCGACGCAGCTGACACCGGGGATCTCGTTGAGCATCTCGTGGATCCGCCGGCGGCGCCGGTCGAACGCCTCGCGCATCATCGCCACCGCCGACAGGTCACCGCTCACCGCCGCCAGGGCGGCCCGCTGCGAAACGTTGGCCACATTGGAGGTGGCGTGCGACTGCAGGTTGGTGGCGGCGCGGATGACGTCGAGGGGCCCGATCATCCACCCGACCCGCCATCCCGTCATCGCGTAGGTCTTGGCCACGCCGTTGACCACCACGCACCGGTCGACCAGCTCGGGGACGACCACGGGCATGGAGTGGTGGGTGTGGCCGCCGTACACCAGGTGCTCGTAGATCTCGTCGGTCACCACCCACAGCCCGTGGGCCGCCGCCCAGGCCCCGACCGCCTCGATCTCATCCCGCGGGTAGACGGCGCCCGTGGGATTGGAGGGGCTCACGAACAGCAGGACCTTCGTGCGGGGGGTCCGGGCCGCCTCCAGGGCGTCGACCGGGGCGCGGAACCCGGTCCGCTCGTCGGTCGGGACCTCCACCGGTACCCCCCCGGCTAGGGCAATGGCCTCGGGATAGGTCGTCCAGTACGGCGCCGGCACCAGCACCTCGTCCCCGGGGTCGAGGAGGGTGGCGAAGGTGTTGTAGATGGCCTGCTTGCCGCCGTTGGTCACCAGGACCTGGGCCGCCTCCACCGCCAGCCCGGAGTCCCGGGCCGTCTTGGCGGCGACGGCCGAGCGGAGCTCGGGCAGTCCGGCCGTGGGCGTGTACTTGTGGGTGGCGGGATCGCGGCAGGCGGCCACCGCCGCCTCGACGATGGCCTCCGGCGTCGGGAAATCGGGCTCACCGGCCCCGAATCCGATGACCGGCTCCCCCGCCGCCTTGAGGGCCTTGGCCTTGGCGTCGATGGCCAGGGTGGCGGACTCCGCCACCGCCGCAACCCGTCTAGAGATCCGCTCCATTACTGCAATGCTGGCACAGTGACTCCGGCCCCCATTCCCGATATCCGCATCCCCCCCGATCTGCTGCCCGCCGACGGTCGCTTCGGATGCGGGCCGTCGAAGGTCCGCCCCGAGCAGGTGCAGGCCCTGGTCGACCACGCCACCGACTACCTGGGCACCAGTCACCGCCAGAAGCCGGTGCGCAGCGTGGTGGGCCGGGTCCGGGCGGGCCTGACCCAGCTGTTCTCCGTGCCCGAGGGCTACGAGGTCCTGCTGGGCAACGGCGGCACCACCGCCTTCTGGGACGCGGCCACCTTCTGCCTGATCGAGGAGCGCAGCCAGCACCTGTCGTTCGGGGAGTTCTCGTCCAAGTTCGCCGCTGCGGCGGCGGCCGCGCCCCATCTCAAGGACCCCGAGGTCATCGAGTCGGAGCCGGGCACCCATCCCGAGGCGGCGACGCGCGAGGACGTCGACCTCTACGCCCTCACCCACAACGAGACCTCGACGGGCGTGATGATGCAGCTGCACCGGCCCGCCGGCTCCACCGGCCTGGTGGCCGTCGACGCCACGTCCGGGGCGGGCGGCCTGCGGTTCGACGCCTCGGAGGCGGACGTCTACTACTTCGCCCCCCAGAAGTGCTTCGCATCGGACGGAGGTCTGTGGCTGGCGCTGTGCTCTCCGGCAGCGCTGGACCGCATCGGGCGCATCGCCTCGTCGGGGCGCTGGGTCCCCGCCTCCCTCGATCTGTCCGTGGCCCTCGACAACTCCACCAAGTACCAGACCTACAACACCCCGGCCCTGGCCACCCTGCTGATGCTCGCCGAGCAGGTGGAGTGGATGCTGGGCCACGGTGGGCTGGAGTGGGCGGCGTCGCGCTCCGACGCGTCGGCCGCCAACCTCTACGGCTGGGCCGAGGCATCCTCCTACGCAACCTGCTTCGTGGCCGACCCGGACAGCCGGAGCCGGGTGGTGGGCACCGTCGACCTGGCCGACTCGATCGACGCCACCGCCGTGTCAGGGGTGCTGCGCGCCAACGGCGTCGTGGACACCGACTCCTACCGCAAGCTGGGCCGCAACCAGCTGCGCATCGGGATGTTCCCCGCTGTCGAGCCCGACGACGTGGCCGCCCTCACCCGCTGCATCGACCACGTCGTCGAGCGCCTGGGCTGACGGGCCGCCGGGAGGCTCATTTCGGCGCCGCCGAGCGGAAATTGGCGGGTAGCCGGGTAGGGTAGGCCCCTGGCTCGATAACGATCTGTAGGTCGGACGGGCTCAATCTGATGGGTTTCCCCACCAGTGCGTGTTCCGTCTCGCCATGGCCGCTATTCCGCCAAGGGCCCCCCATCGATCC
>DASUHN010000429.1 GCA_036273495.1 Acidimicrobiales bacterium
ATCGGGGGCGCGGCGCGGAGCCCTGCTGGTGAGCCTGGCCGCCGGCGCGGCCTTGGGCGTGCTTCTGCTCGGTCGGGTCGCCACCTACCTGGCCGACTCCGGGTTCCGGCCCGGGAGATGACCGTTCTCCACCGAGGCTCCTGGTCCGCCGGGGGAAGAGGGGCGCTCGCCGTCCCCGGGGCGCCTCGATCCGCGGGGCTGATCGGCGGAGTGGCTGTCGGTTCCCCCCGCCCGGTGCCAGGAGACCTCCATGCGCGCCCCTCCGCTCGGTGACTCCCCGATCCTCCAGCGACCTCCGGTGGAGCTGACCACCGAGTCGGCGATCGCCAGGCCGAGGCCCGCCCCCCCGGGCTGGTCCGACGCCCGGTGGAAGCGGTCGAACAGTCTTTCCCGCTCGGGTCCGGGGATGCCCGGGCCGTCGTCCTCGACCACGACAAATGCGCGAGCGCCGACGGCGCCGACCGCGATGCTCACCGTTCCCCCGGCAGGGGAGTACCGGCAGGCGTTGTCGACGAGCACTCCCAGGAGCCGGTCGATCCATTCCGGCGGCGCCCTGACGAACGCCCGGCCGGGGGCCCCGTCGGGCTCGAGCGCCAGGTTCAATCCTCGGGACTCGGCCAGCGCCTCGAAGCGCTCGGCGCAGGCCGCGGCTATCGGGGCCAGGTCGACCGGCTCGTCCCCGGGAGGGGGCGGCTCGGCGTCGAACCGGGCCAGCCACAGCAGGTCCTCCACGATCTCGTGCAGGCGCCTGCCCTCCTGGGCCACCCGCCCCAGGGACGAGCGGTAGTAGGGCGCCAGACGGGGGGCGCTGAGGGCCAGGCCGACCTCGGCCTCGATGACGCTCAGCGGGGTGCGCAGCTCGTGCGACGCGTCTGCGGTGAACTCGAGCTGTCGTCGTCGGGTCCGTTCCACGGGTGCCGCGGCCTTGAGGCCGATGACCAGGGATCCCAGATAGATGCTGAGGAGGATCACCGGAGCGACGGCTGCTTCGGCCACCAGGAGAACGCCGCGGACGTGCCCGGGCTCAGCCAGACTCTCACCCGCCACCAGCCATCCGCTGTTGATCCGCCGGGCGGCCAGCCGGAACCGGCTGGCACTCAGCGATGCCGTCATCTCGGCGGCGGGCGACCAGGCGCGCCGAGGTAGGGCCGGTGCGCCGGGGCTGAGGGCGGTCACGTCTCCCCGGGCACCGACGCGCCACAGAAGGACCGGTGCGTCATCCAGGTCCCGGCCCTGAGACCGGTCTGGCGGGCGCACGACCTCGCCCAGTGGAAGCGACTGGCTGGTCGCGTCGTCGAGCACGCCAGCGAGGCGGTGGTCGACCTGGTGGGTCATCCGCCCGACGACGACCACGTCCAAGATGGCGCCGACGGCCACGTACAGGACGGCGATGAGCGCGGTGGTGACGGCGGCCACCCGAACGGCGTGACCCAGGCTCCGGCGTTGCCTCAGCGGCCTTCGTCGGGGGCCGGTCATGCCGGTACGATCCGATAGCCGACGCCTCGAACGGTCTCGATGCGGGCCCGCCCGGGGGTCAGCTTGGCGCGCAGCCGGGCCACATGGACGTCGATGGTGTTGGACCCCAGCGCCGCCGCCTCCTCGTCCCAGACCTGAACGGCGATGGCGCGTCGCTCCGCCACTCCCGGGGCCTTCCGCAGCAGAAGCTCGAGGATGGCGAACTCGGTCAGGGTCAACGAGATCGCTTCGGGGCCGACGCCGGCCTCCCGGCTGGCGGGATCCAACCAGATGTCGGCACAGGCGAGCCGGGGCGGATGGGCCCCTCCCGGTCGGCGCAGCAGGGCGCGGAGCCGGGCCAGCAGCTCGGCGAACTCGAACGGCTTCACCAGATAGTCGTCGGCGCCCACGTCCAGGCCGGCCACCCGGTCAGCGGTGGCGTCGCGAGCCGTGAGCATCAGTATCGGGGTGGACAGGCCTCGGGCCCGGACGACCTCGACCACCTCGAGGCCGGAACGCCGGGGCATGCGCCAGTCGAGTACCACAGCGGAATAGTCGTAGGTGCGGAGGTAGGTCAGGGCCTCGACGCCGTCGGCGACCGCGTCCACGGCGTAGCCGGTCTCCTTGAGCCCGCGTTCCAGGACCGAGCGCAGTCCGGGATCGTCCTCGGCCACCAGGATCCTCACTGGCCACTTTGTAGTGCCTCAACCTGACGAGACGGTTACAGACCAACCGGGTAACGACGGCGGGACCGGGCCGCCGTGATATAAGCACCGGCGGCGGTCCCTGATCGGCGGTGATGATGTCGCAGACGAGCACGACGGCCCCGAGGGGGTTGGACCCGGGACGGCCCCGGTCCGACGGGTCGGGGGAGGTGGACGGCGCTCCGGAAGCCGGGAGCCGGACCCGGCGCGCCCTGGGTTGGTTCGGCCGCCACCGCGTCATGGCCGCCCTGATGGTGATGGCGTGCGCGTTGGCCCCATGGGAGGCGTCCTTGGCGTCGGCCCTGTTGGGCGCGGGCGGCGCGTCGCTCTCCGCCCGCGCTGCCGAGTGGGCGCGGGACCACGGGGGTGCATCGGCCATCAACTGGATCGAGAACGTCTGGTACTCCCACCACGCGCCGCCGAAGGGCGGCCGGCCACCCATAGGCGCCATTCCGCGGGCGGCAACGCCTCCGGTGACGGCGCCACCGACCGCCGCACCGGCCCACCTCCCGGCGCCACCGCCGATCGTCCCGCTGGCCAGCGCGCCGTTGCCCGGTGAGGGCACGTGGCGTCCGGCGGGACGGTGGGTCGGCGGTGTTCCTGCCGTGTACGAGGCCTACCTGCGCCCCGACCGCGTCCACACCAGCCTGGTCTCCGGGGTGGCATGGATGGACACGAGGCTGCTCCGGGCCGAGCTGTACTCGGGCAGCTACGTGCCCGGCTCCGGGCCCTGGTCCGTGACGGCGCCGGTGGGACCGTCGGAGGCCACCGGGCTCGTGGCCGCCTTCAACTCCGGCTTCCGCCTCAAGGACGCCCAGGGCGGGTACTACGCCGAGGGTCGCCTGGCGGCTCCCCTGCGCGCCGGCGCCGCCTCCTTCGTGATCTATCGCGACGGTTCTGCCACCGTGGCCGACTGGGGCCGGGACGCCACGATGGGCCCGGCGGTGGTGGCCGTGCGCCAGAACCTGCGCCTGCTCGTCGACGGCGGCGCCCCAGTGCCGGGGCTGGCGGACAACCGGACCTGGGGTGCAACCGTGCGGAGTCTCGTGTACGTGTGGCGCTCAGGGGTGGGAGTGACCAGCGACGGAGCCCTCGTCTACGCGGCCGGTCCGGGGTTGGACGTGCCCTCGCTGGCATCGCTCCTGGCCCGGGCCGGGGCGGTCCGCGCCATGGAGCTCGACATCAACTACGACTGGGTGAACTTCGCCGCCTACATGCCGGCGGATCCGTCGGGCCCGGCCAACGCCGCCAACGGCAGCACTCTGCTGGCGGGCATGCACGGCGGCCCGGGGCGGTACTTCGTGCCGTGGTGGGACCGCGACTTCGTCGCCTTGTTCTCCACCGCGGCCACGACTCCCGGTTCGCCGCACGGCCGAGGACGCTGACCGGGGAAGTCACCCGTTCCCGCCTGTGGACGGTTCGAGACTCAGGGACGCCTGTCGACCGCGGTCAGGCCCTCGGCCAGGTCCCGAATGGACACGATGCCCACCAGCTCCCCGTCGTCGAGGACCGGCAGGTGCCGGATGCCCGCCGCGAGCATCGTGTCCATGGCGGTGTTGAGGGAGTCTCCCGGTGTGGCGTACCTCGGCTGGACCGTCATGGCCGCGCCGACCTCGGCGTGGTCCGGATCGGCGCCACCCGCCAGGGCCCGCACGACGTCGCGCTCGGAGAGGATGCCGGTCACCTCGGCCCCGTCCATGATCACGGCCGTCCCGACCGAGGCCTCGTGGAGGGCCTGGGCGGCCCCTCGCAGCGTTGCGCCGCGATCGACGGCCACCACCCTGGTTCGCATCAGTGGGCCGACGCCTAGCTGGTGATCTGCACGCATCGGGCAATACTGTCATGGGTCCACCGGCAGCTGGGGAGGCGTGAGCCGTGGGTGAGCCATGAGCCAGTACCTGCAGTTCCGATCCTGGCTGCACGACAGCTCGCCCGCGGAGAAGAAGCTGGCCGCCGGGGTGCTGGTGGTGGCGCTGGGGCTGGTCGGATGGGCGCTGGTTCCGAGCGGTGGACCGGAGGGCAGCTCGGTCGCCGCCGGTGGCGGACCGGCCGCGGGTACGACCGCCGCCGCCGG
>DASUHN010000430.1 GCA_036273495.1 Acidimicrobiales bacterium
AGGGAGTACACCGGACGCGAGCTATCAGGGCTCCTTGCTGAGTCGGGCTTTAGCGTTGAGAGGCTCACCTACGCCAGCTATTTCGACAACCGCCATGCCGAGCATCGAGCCGGGCGGAGCCGTTCAAAGCCGAGTGCTGTCCTCCTGGATGAGCTGTATCGAGTCCTGCCCCCCACCCTCCGAACCGGAATGACTGCGATCGCTCATCCCCGCTAGTCCCAGTTCGATAGGCTGCGAGTTCGGCCGCTCGATGACCACCTCGTCGGGCCGCTCGAACACCGCCGGATCCCGGTTGGCGGCCGCCCACAGGAGCAGGATCAGCGCGCCCTGGGGTATGTGCGTGCCACCCAGCTCGGCTTGACGGGCGGCGGTGCGCGGGTGGAAGCGGAAAGGCGACTCGTAGTGGAGCACCTCCTCCACACGAAGGCCGGCACCAACGCCGGCTCGGTGCGCAGCCGCTCCTGCAGGTCCGGGCGGCGGGACAGGATGTCGATGCAGATGCCGATCAGGCTGGTCGTGGTCTCCGCACCCGCCCCGACGAAGACCAGAAGGGCAAAGGCGGCCTGCTCCGGGCTCAGCTCCCCATCCCCCACCGCGCCCGCCGGCGCCGCCCCGAGAAGAGTGTCCCGGCGATGCAGGGCTCCAGCGCCTGCACCCGGCTGTTGGCCAGGACGTCGCGGAAGATGCGGCGGTGCCGGCTGTGGGCAGGTGGATCCTCCCCGGCGAAGACGTCGGGACCGGTGGGACCGGTCTCCATGGCCCCGAGCGTGCCGTCGTCCCGGCGGAACAGGACGTAGCGGAAGTGGTTGGAGAAGTCCTCCACCCGGGCCGCGGCCTGCGCCACCAGATCCCAGCTCGACACCACGTAGGCCTCGACCCCGCTCGGCCCGTCGAGACGGGCCACGGGGCCGGCCTGGCGCAGCAGGGAGAAGACCTGGTGGGGGTACGGGTGGAGCTCGTCGACCACCAGCCGCACCGCCTCCATCCCCCGAAGAGTAGGTAGCTTGCGCTGACATGGCCCGGGACCTCTTCGACCGTATGCGGGTCATCGACGTCGACACCCACCTGACCGAGCCCCCCGATCTGTGGACGGCCCGCTTCCCGGCCGGCAGGCACGACGAGGTTCCCCACATCGAACGGATCGACGGCCGGGACACCTGGGTTGCGGGGGGAACCCGTCTCGGTGCCCCGGGCTTCTACTCCATGGCCGGCCACAACGGGGTCATGCCGGCGTCCATCCCGGAGACCTACGAGGACATCCCGCCGGCGATGTACGACCCGAGGGCCCGGCTCGAGCTCCTCGACGCCGAGGGCATCGACGCCCAGGTGCTGTACCCGAACGTGGGCGGGTTCGGGAACGGCTACTTCCTCCGGCTCGGTGACCGCGACCTGGTCATGGAGTGCGTGCGGGCCTACAACGACTTCCTCACCGACTGGTGCAGCGCCGCGCCCGATCGGCTGGTGGCCATCACCGCCATCCCGTTCTGGGACCTCGACCTCGCCGTCGAGGAGCTGCACCGGTGCCTCGGCAACGGCCACCGGGCCATCAACTTCTGCAACCAGCCCCAGGACTACGGCCAGCCTCCGCTGGCCCACCGGCACTGGGATCCGATCTGGGCGGCCGCCCAGGAGGGCGGGATCCCGGTGAGCTTCCACGTGGGGGGCGGGGCCATGGGCACCCAGTTCGGGGACGCGGCGGAGATGGGTTGGATGACGAACTTCGCCCGGGTGTCGTCGCTGATCTTCATGGACAACATGCGCTCGATCGCCGACTTGATCTTCGGTGGCGTCTGCCACCGGTTCCCGCACCTCGACTTCGTGTCCGTGGAGTCCGGCGTCGGCTGGATGCCCGCCATGCTCGAGACCTTCGACTGGCAGTGGAGCAACGGTGGGATCCGCGACGACCACCCCGAGTACGACCTGCTGCCCTCCGAGTACTTCCGGCGCCAGATCTACGGGTGCTTCTGGTTCGAGGAGGAGGTGGCCCGTGATGCCATCCGCCAGTACCCCGACAACATCCTCTTCGAGACCGACTACCCGCATCCCACGTGCCAGTACCCCGGACCCTGCACCCGGGCCCAACGCCCGCGTGAATACGCCGAGCGAGTGCTGGCGGACATGCCGGCTGGCGTGGTGGAGAAGGTCCTTTCCGGGACGGCCGCCCGCCTCTACCGGCTCTGATGGGATCCCCGCCCACCGACGCCCCCGATCTCGGGTCGCGCTTCCTGCTGGCCGACATGCGAGGTCGGTCGCTGCACATCCGGATCGACCGACCCGATCGACGCAACGCCTTCACCCTGGACATGTATCGGGGGTTCAAGCGCGCTGCCGTGTGGGCGGACCGCGAAGCTGAGGTCGACGCCGTCTGCCTCACGGGCACCGATCGCTGGTTCGGTGCCGGCGGAGACATGTCGGGCCAGGCGGAGGATCCGGCCGGGCTGCAGGCCGAGTGGGACCCGTCCGAGCAGTTCCCGTTCCGTCACATCGAGCGCTGCTCCAAGCCCTGGGTGGCCAAGGTCAACGGCCTGTGTCACGCGGGGGGCATGGACCTGATCCTGCACTGCGACGTGGTCGTGGCGTCGGACCAGGCCCGGTTCCGGGTCCCCGAGCTGCTCCGCGGCATCCCGGACCCGTTCATGTCCGCCCGGCTGGCCGAGGTCGTGGGCCTGGCCCGGGCCCGCTACCTGATCTTCACGGCAGAGGAGATCGGTGCGGAGGAGGCCGCCGCCATGGGACTGGTGGGCAAGGTCGTCCCGCATGCCGAGCTCGACGAGCAGGTCGACGGCGTGCTGGCCGCCATCGGGCGGACGGGCCCGGTGGCCCGGGCCACCATCAAACGCGACCTGAACCGGAGACTCCCGACCCACGACATGGACATGTTCACGGGCTCGTTCGGGTCACCGGAGATGACCGAGGGACTTCGCGCCTTTTTGGAGAAGCGCCCTCCCGACTGGCCCCGCTAGCCGGCTAGCGCCGCGTAGTCAGGAGACGATCTCGCTCGTCTGCAGCACCGGGGAGATCGTGGTGTAGTTGGCCACGTCGGCCATCACCGCCCCGGTGCCCTCGGAGCTCATGGCCTTCTGCATGGCTTCCGGGGAGTCGAACGTGAAGTGCACGGCGGCCACGTACGGGCCGTCCATGCCCTTGTCGATCTCGGCGCCGGACAGGCCCCAGGTCTTGACGGCCAGAGGGACGTGCTTGGTCCGGTAGTAGTCGTGGTCGAACTTGGCGCCCTCGGTCGAGGGGTAGAAGACGCTGACTCGAATCATGGCGGATCGGTCCTTCCGGGTCGGGCGTGGGCTACCCGGCAGTATGGCCCTGGATCGCCCGACGCGGCAATCGGCTGCTTCTCCCGTTTGGTCCGGTATGGGCATCCGCTCCAGTGAGGTCCAAGAGCCTTCCAAGAGGGGTCCCGCAAGCTGAGCACATGGCAAGCGGGATGCGGAACGGGATCTCAAGGGAGGTGAACTGGATGCGTGGAAGCTCTTGGTCGCGGCGTGGTAGCTCGTGGAGTCGGCGCGGTAGCTCCTGGTCCTAGAACCTGCCCCGCTAAGGGCAGGCCCTGGGCCGCCGGTCAGCGCTCTCCGAACCGGCAAGTGGGGTGAGCGCTGACCTGTTTTTCCTGGTCGTTCCAGTTGTCGATGATTGTGAAGCAGTGGGGAGATGCCACAACGGAGTGCCCCTCCCCTGCTACCGGCGCCCCAGGCGCTCCAGGTAGGCGGCGCCGGCGGCCCGCGACTCGGGGTCCCGCAGCGCCGTGACGAGCGAGTCGGCATCGTTCCACGCCCGGGCGATGCCGACCATGGCGGCGGTCACGGCGTCGGTGTGCTGCTTGGTCGCCGAAAGCGTCAGGGCCGACTTCCCGACGAGGGTGGCCACGAGCGCCTCGATCTCCTCCTCGAGCTGGTCGGGCGGTACCACCCGGTTGAGGAAGCCGGCCGCCTTGGCCTCGGCGGCGGAGAAGGGCCGGCACGTCATCACCAGCTCCTTGGTGAGGGCGGGGCCGATCTCCCGCACCAGGCGCGGGATTCCTCCCCACGCCAGCGGAATGCCGAGGTCGACCTCCGGAATCGAGAATCTGGTGTCGTCGGCCGCCACCCTCAGGTCACAGGCGGCGGCGAGCACGACCCCGCCGCCCACGCAGTGGCCGTGGATGGCGGCGACGGTGACCGCCCGCATCGCCTCGACGGCGTCGGCCATGCGCCGCCCGGCGTCGGCAGCGTGGCGCGCGTCGGCCCCGCCACCTCCACCTCCGGCGCCGAACGCCGCCAGATCTGCGCCGGCGGAGAAGGCGCGCCCACGCCCGCAAACGACGACCACCTTGATCTCGGCACGCTCGTCGAACCACCGGGCGGCGGCCGCCAGCTCCTCGAGGGAGGTCGTGCCCAGCGGGTTTAGCTTCTCGGGCCGGTCCAAGGTGATCCGGCCCCGCGCGCCGTTGGCCTCGACGGCAATCGTGCTGAACTCCATGGCGGCACCTTGACACAGGCGCCGTTGTGCAGCGGAGCTACGCCGCGTCGGGCGGGGGTGGTCGCCCGCTCCTCGGGTCCCCCCAGGGACTCAACCAGGTAGACGTCTCGCCGGTTGCGGCGCTCCTCCTCGTCGGAGTCGGTCCCCTCGGGATCGGCGTGCTGTTTCCAGTAGGCGGCAACGGCTGCGAAGTCGTCGAAGCGGAGCGACTCGGCCTGTCCCACCAGGGACTCCTCGGCCTCGGTGAGGTCGTACATGGTGCGGCGGTTGCCGAGGCCGACCAGGACGGCGGCGTGGGCCGCCCCGATCCGGCCCTCCAGCCAGGCCGCCTCGGCGTGGGCCAGGCCGTGGATGCGCCGGCCCAGGCGGGCCGCCCTGCGGCACTCCGGGGTGGGAAGCCGCGTCTCGGTGGACAGCCAGGCCGGGCCCGACCGGGCCCCGCTGGCGGCCCATTCCTGACCGTCTGCGAAGTCCGACGCCGCGATCGACAGGACCGCCTGCAGGCGGGAGGCGGCCCGGAACAGCCGGACCGTCTCCTGCCCCGTCGGGCGGGGCCGGTCCTCGGCCGTCACCGCCTCGACGAGGTGGTCGAGCGCCTCCTCCAGCGCCGTCAATTCCATGGGTGTATTTCACCAGGAGGGTGTGACAGTGCCGGGAAAGG
>DASUHN010000431.1 GCA_036273495.1 Acidimicrobiales bacterium
CCTGTGGCCGGCCACGACCCTCTACCTGATCGAGTCCATGCAGCGCCGGGCCACCTTCCTGCGGCGTGCCGTCCAGACTCTCAACCTTGAGCACGTCGATGTAATTCAGGCCCGGGCCGAGGAGGTCGGGCGCGATCCGGCGCTCCGGGGCAGCCTCGACCTGGTCACCTCCCGCAGCTTCGGACCGCCCGCGGTCACCGTCGAGTGCGCTGCCCCCCTCCTGCGGACCGGAGGGCTCCTGGTCGTCTCGGAGCCGCCCGAAGGCGGTCCGGGGCGCTGGCCGGCGCATGCGCTGGAGGAGCTGGGTCTGGGCACCCCGACGGCGGTCCGCGGCGGAGCCGGCTACGTCGTCCTGCGCCAGGACGCCGAGTGCCCGCAGCGGTACCCCCGCCGGCCGGGTATCCCCACCAAACGACCCCTCTCCTAGTCGAGATGTCACGGGTGTGCGTGAGAATGCCTGTGAGAGCGTCCACAGAAGAAAGGCATGAGCGGAGATGACGCTGTTGGGTTGGTAGTCGGACGCTACAAAGCCCCGCCGGGACCCTCGTTACCTGTGGAACATTGGTTCGTCCTTGACTGCTCGAGGGTTCGGGGGAAGGATGGTGACGTGACCGATTGGGGAGAGGACGGTTCGACTCCCGAGCCGCCGCCATGGACACCGCCCGAGATCCGCTGGGAGGACCTTCCCCCAGAAGGCGCCGCCCCCGAGTGGGCCGCTGATCTGACGGCCGGCTCCGACGGCGGGGGGCCGGAGCCGCACGCTCCGCCCCAGGAAGACCAACCGGCCGACCAGGCAGAGCCGCCGGAACAGGCGCCTCCTCTGGAAGCGAGCCCGTTCGCCAAGCCCCTACCCCGGCTGATGGCCATCGCCAACCAGAAGGGCGGGGTCGGAAAGACCACCACCGCCGTGAACCTGGGGGCGGCCCTGGCCGAGATGGGCTTCCGGGTCCTGGTCGTGGACCTGGACCCCCAGGGCAACGCCACCACCGGGATGGGGATCAACGGCCGCAACCTGGAGCTGTCCATCTACGACGTGCTGATGAGGGACGTCCCGATGGAGGACTGCATCGAGCCCACCAGCGTGAAGAAGCTGTTCGTCTGCCCGGCCACGATCGACCTGGCCGGGGCGGAGATCGAGCTGGTGCCGGCGTTCAGCCGGGAGCTGCGGCTCCGGAGGGGCCTCGACACGGTCAAGGAGGACTTCGACTACATCCTCATTGACTGCCCCCCGTCCCTGGGCCTGTTGACCGTGAACGGGCTGGCGGCCGCCACCGAGGTCGTGGTCCCGATCCAGTGCGAGTACTACGCCCTGGAGGGCCTGGGCCAGCTGCTCCGGAACATCAACCTGGTCCAGGGGGCGCTCAATCCGTCCCTGGAGCTGGGGGCCATCATCCTCACCATGTTCGACGCCCGCACCAACTTGGCCGAGCAGGTGGCGGCCGAGGTCCGGAATCACTTCGGACCGAAGGTGTGCCGGTCGATAGTCCCCCGTACCGTCCGGCTGTCCGAGGCACCCTCGTTCGGCCAGCCGATCATCGTGTTCGATCCGAGCTCCCGGGGCGCCATCGCCTACCGGGAGCTGGCCAAGGAGGTCTCCGGTGGCGCGCCGCAGCGGGTTGGGTAGGGGCCTGGGGGCGCTGATCCCCCCGGAAGTTCGCTCGGACGGCCGGTCCGTCCTCCAGGAGCTCCCGGTGGCGGCCATCGAGCCGAATCCGCACCAGCCCCGGTCGCAGTTCGACGACGAGGCCCTGGCCTCCCTGGGGGAGTCGATCCGCGCCCTCGGGGTCCTCCAGCCGATCCTGGTGCGTCCCGTCGGGGCCGACCAGTACCAGCTGATCGCCGGCGAGCGGAGGTGGCGGGCGGCCCGCCGGGTGGGCCTGCAGACGATCCCCGCCCTGGTCAAGACCGTCGAGGACCAGGGCGCCCTCGAGCAGGCCCTGGTCGAGAACCTCCACCGTCAGGACCTCAATCCCCTCGAGGAGGCGGCCGCCTACCAGCAGCTGATCGAGGACTTCCAGCTCACCCACGAGCAGGTGGCGGCGCGGGTGGGCAAGCACCGGGTGACGATCACCAACACCCTCCGCCTGATGCAGCTGCCGCCCACCGTGCAGCGCCTTCTCAAGGACAGCCAGCTCACCGCCGGCCACGCCCGGGCCCTCCTCGGGACCCCGGACCGGGCCTTCCAGGAGGCGCTGGCCCGGCGGGTGGTGACCGAGGCGCTGAGCGTCCGCCAGGTCGAGGAGGCGGTCAAGGCCCGCAGCGAGGTAGGGGCGGCCGACGCCCTGGCCGGCGCCACGGGCGGGCGGGTGCGGGCCCGGCTGCCTGAGCCGGGCCTGCGGGAGCTGGAGGAGCTGCTGGCCTCCCGGCTGGACACCCGGGTCAAGGTCGAGATGGGTCCCCGCCGGGGCCGGGTGGTGATCGAGTTCGCCGATCTCGAGGACCTGGAGCGGATCTACCGCATCCTCACCCCCGAGCTGGAGGGCTGAGCCGGCCGTCGGGCTTCCCGGAGGCCCGATCGCGACGCTCGATCACTGGTCGAGACTCTCTTCCACAACCTGTGCATTAGGTTGTGGGTAACCCTGCTGAGCCGGTGTTGGCTGCCATCTACCGGATAGATGACACGCTGTCAGCTAGTCGTCGGGTTGAGGGTCGGCCCAGGAGGCCGCCGACCATTCGGTCAGCGCCTCGGTGACCACCGACCCCAGTTCGGCCATGCGCTCGACCACTACCCGCGCGGGACCGAGCTCGCAGAGCACCGCGGGCATCCTGGTCTCGCGCAGGACCGGGAGCGACATGCCCTGCACGCCTAGGTCGGGCACCCCCAGGGCCTTGCACACGGCCCCCTGGAGCAGCTCGGCGAGCATCCGGCCGGCCGGGGACTCGTAGCGGAAGCCCGAGTAGTACGCCGTCGAGCACCCGTCGCGCAGGGGGCTGAGGCCGAAGCCCAGGTAGACGCCCACTTCGGCCCCGTTGGCGGCCGCGGCCTGGGCCGACCCGTCGGGCGCCCAGACCGGCACCGTGTCGGCGCCGGCGGCCCCCAGGGCCCGCCCCACGGCCGACACCAGGGCGTCCAGGCCGCCCTCGTGGCCGATCGCCACCCGCCGCCCGAGGAGGCCCACCCCGCCCCGGCGGAGGGCCTCACGCTCCCGGATGTGGGCCACGGGGTCGTCCCCGGTGCGGGCCGAGGCCAGGCGCAGGAGGGCGGCCACGGTGGCGGGCCCGCAGATGCCGTCCACGGTCAGCCCGCAGTTGCGCTGGAACTCGGCCAGGGCCGACGCCGTCCGGGAGCCCAGCAGACCGTCGACCCGCCCGGCGTCGAAGCCCAGGGCCCCCAGGCGGCGCTGGAGGTCGGCGACGTCGTCTCCCCGTAGCAGCGGGCTACGGAGGTAGAGCAGGCGGTCACCGAGGCGCCAGCCGGCCTCTACGAGGGCCGACCAGGTCTGGGGCCCGCACAGGCCGTCGACCCGCAGGCCGCGGGCGTTCTGGAAGCGTCGTACGGCGGCGTCGGTGGCCTCCCCGAACCGTCCCAGCGGGTCGGGGTCCACGCCGAAGCCCAGCGCCGTCAACCGGCGCTGGAGGTCCTCCACCGCTGCACCCTCGGATCCGAGGGCCAGGGAGAGATCCGCTACAGGAACGCCCCCAGCTCCTGGAGGAGCTGGCCCTTGCCCTTGGCCCCGACGATCCGCAGCTGGGCGTCCCCGTCCTTGAACAGGATCATCGTCGGGATGCTCATGACGTCGAAGCGCCGGGCGGTGTCCAGGTTCTCGTCGATGTTGAGCTTGGCGATGCGGATCTTGCCGGTGTTCTCGCCGGCGATCTCCTCGAGGACCGGCGCGACCATCTTGCACGGCCCACACCACTCGGCCCAGAAGTCCACGAGGACCGGGACGTCTGACCCCTTCACCTCCTCGTCGAAGGTGGAGTCGGTGAGCTCGGAGATGTTGGTGGCCATGCCGAAGGTCCTTTCCTGGCGGCGGGAGATGCTACCCACTCGCCCCGACTTGAACAGCCCGGCGCCGCCGGTAATTCCAGGGCCGGACGCGGGTCGCCTGCTCCCGAATCCGGGGCCCTCCGCGGTTTAGAAGTCACTTACCGTGGGGAAATTCCCACTCAAGGTGCCACTGAGTGGTGCCGATAGCTGACAACAAGAACAAATCCCCCCACGACAAAGGCACCCCCCGGGGAAACCCGGGATCCGCAAAGCCACGGGTCTAACGCTCCCTCCGGAGCCACGACAGCCGGGCTACCGAAAGGGCTTCTCCGTGGGGCCGACACGGAGGTTCCCTATGGGCAAGAAGTGCCTGCTGGCCGCATTGGCCGTCAGCGCAGGGATGGGGATGGGGGTGCTGGCCCAGGCGGCGCCGGCATTCGCGGCGGGCTACTCGGGCGCAGACGCCTCGG
>DASUHN010000432.1 GCA_036273495.1 Acidimicrobiales bacterium
CCCCGGCCGGCGGGCCGGGGGGTGGGCCGGGCGCTGCCCGCGGGTGCTCTTGGCCACCGGCGGGACGTTAGTGGCCGCCCCGTTCGCCTCCAGATCGCCCCAGTGGCGCCGGTACATGCCGATACATGACGGGAGGTCCGCTTTAGGCTGGTTGCCCAGGGAGTCCCCCTCCGGGCGTGGAACTCCATGGGGGATGTGGAAGTTGTCACGACCGGCATGATCGAGGGTCCGTAGGTGTTGTACAGGTGGACCGGCAGGAGTGCCGATAGGTGTGAAGCACCGGGTGGCCGGGAATCGGCAACCCGGAGGGAAATGGCGGGGACGGATGACCGAGGCGGAGACGGGAGAGGCGAGGGAGATGGGTGACGAGCAGCGTGACCGGTTGTTGGCTGCCGCCGAGCAGCTGCGTGACTCCCACGTCGGACAGGTCGCGGTCAGCGCCAGCCGGCTCGTGAACCCCCTACTGGACATCTGGGCGCTGGCCATCGAGGTCGGCCCGGATGCCGCCGCCCCGGTCGAGCAGCTCCTGACCGTCTACGCCGGCCCCCGGGAGCTGGCGTCGGCCACCGAGCTCGATCAGCTCGTCTCGGATCTCCGTGCCGCCACGGAGCATGCCCTGGTCTGACGTCCTCGCGCGGGGGCTCCCATCCCCCCCGGCTCCGGCGGGAACCGGGAAGATAAGGTCGTTCGACCGATGAGCACCGCACCGGGCGCCGGGAACGGCCCGTCGGGGAGCGCCCTGCCTGCCCCCCCGATCGACGTACTGATCGTCGACGACGTCGAGGACATCCGTCATCTCCTCCGACTGGTGCTCGGCACCGACGCCCGCTTCCGGGTCGTCGGAGAGGCACGCGACGGGGTCGAGGCCATCGAGCGGGCGGGGGCGCTGGCTCCCGACCTGATCGTGCTGGACCTGGCGATGCCCCGGCTCGACGGGTTCGCCGCCCTCCCCCGCATCCACGAGGTCGCACCCCACGCCCGCGTGGTCATCCTCACCGCCTTCGGGGACGCCGACGTCGAGGGCCGGGTCCTCTCCCTCGGCGCCGTCGGCTATCTCGACAAGCGGCTGCGCCCGGCGGACCTGGTGGAGGGCCTCGCCGCCCTGGCCGGAGCCCTCGAGGTGGTCGAGCAGGCCGTCGCCGAGGCGCGGTCCCGGCTGGCCGCCGAGGTCCAGAGCGCCGGCTCGGCCCGGCGCTTCGTCGAGACGACGCTCGAGGAGTGGGACTGCGCCGACTCCCTCGAGATCGTCAAGCTGCTGGTGAGCGAGCTGGTCACCAACGCCGTGCTCCACGCCGGCTCCGACGCCGAGGTCGTGGTCCAGCTGACCCCGTCGGTCCTCCACATCGAGGTGCTGGACGACAGCCCGGTGATGCCGGTGATGCGCCAGCCCGGGTCCTCCGACACGTCGGGGCGGGGACTGGCCCTCGTGGCCAACTTCGCGTCGGCGTGGGGGACGCGCCGCCTCGCCCACGGCAAGTCGGTGTGGTTCGACGTGCCCCGTAGCATGGCGTCCGATGGACACCGATGAGGCCGGGCGCCGGCTCGAGCAGGAGCGCGAGCGGCTGGGGGAGCTGAGGGAGGACTTCGCCCTGGAGCACCTGCAGTCGGAGTCGGAGCAGGAGAACCTCTCCGAGCTGTCGACGGCGGCCCAGCACCAGGCCGACCTCGGCACCGAGACCTTCGACCGCGAGCGCGACCTGTCGATCCTCGAGCAGGTCGAGGCCGAGCTGTCCGACGTCGAGCACGCCCTCGAGCGCCTGGAGAACGGGAGCTACGGCACGTGCGAGGCGTGCGGGCGACCCATCGACGAGGCTCGCCTCGAGGCCCAGCCCGCCACCCGCTTCTGCGTCGACGACCAGGCCGCCGCCGAGCGCGAGGCCCGCCGCTAACCCCGAAACACAAGGGCGAAGCGCCCTTATCCGAACCGCGCCCCCACCTGCCACCCGGCGGGGCCGCCCGGCACCAACCAGCGCCCGGTCAGGTTGCTGAACCCGCCGGGGCCCGCGCCCGCCTCGCGCTCCAGGGCCGAGATCAGCCCGCCGTGGCTGACGGCCACGACCACCTCACCGCCCTCCCGCCCCCCGGCGGCACCCATCAGGGCGTCGATGGCGGCCCGGGCCCGGCCCAGCACCGATCCCGTGGACTCGCCTCCGGGCGGCCGGGGCCGGCGCTGCTCCCGCCACGCCGCCACCTCCTCCGGGTAGCGCCCCCGGGCCTCCTCGTCGGTGAGCCCGGTGAGCCGGCCGATCTCGCGCTCGCGCAGGCGGGCGTCGATCTCCGGCTCCGGGCAGCCACACGCCTCGGCCAGGATGGCCGCCGTCCGGGCGGCCCGGGCCAGGTCCGACGACACCACCCCGACCACCGCCCCGGGGCCCTCGGCCCCGAGGCGGTGGCCCAGGGCCTCGGCCTGCTCGATCCCGGCCGGGGACAGGGGCGGGTCGGCCCAGCCCTGCATCCGGCCCTCGGCGTTCCATGTCGACTGGGCGTGCCGGATGAGCAGGACACGCGGCGGGGTCATCCCGGTAGCCTGCCCGCGCTTGGCTCGGCTCCGCCTCTTCGCCGCGGCCCGTCAGGCGGCGGGCACGACCAGCGACACCATCCCCGGCCGGACGGTCGGGGACGTGCTCGACGCGGCCGTCACGCGGTACGGCTCGGAGCTGGCGGCGGTGATCGAGAACGCCCGGGTCTGGCTCAACGGGGACCCCGCCGACCGTGGCGATCCGGTCAGGGACGACGACGAGGTGGCGGTCCTGCCGCCGGTTTCGGGGGGAGCGTGAGCGCCGCACCCGCCGTCCCGGCGGTCCCCCTTCCGGCTCCCCCGGCCCGGCCCGCCCGGCCCGCCCTGCGGGCCCTGCCGCGCACTGCGCCCCGGGGACGCCTCGGGGTGCTGTGGCTGGTGGTGACCGGGGTGGCCATGGCCGGCGGTCCCTGGGCGCTCGCCGCCTGGCTGGCCCTCGGTTCCGCCGTCGCGGTGCTGGCCGTGACCCGCAGCTGGCCGGGCCGGACCCGCCCCGCCCCGGCCGGGGCCCTGGTCGCCGCCCTCGGGGCACCGCTGGCGGCCGCAGCCGGAACCCCGGCGTTCGCCGCCGTGGTCTGCGCCGCCCTGGCGCTGGCCGTGCTGCCCCGCCGGGCCCGCATCGGGGCGGCGCTGCGTGCGGCACTACGGCGCCGGGCGGCGGAACCGAGGGAGCGGGCGGCGGTGGTCGGGATCGAGCTCGTCGCCGCCGGGCTGGGTGCGGGCGCGCTGGTGCTGACCGAGCGGATGAGCGTCACCGCCGCCGCCGCCCTGCTGGCCCTCGTGTGCTGTTACGACGCCAGCCGGTACCTGGTCGGGACCGGCGCGCCGGCGGCATGGGAGGGGGAGGTGGCGGGCATCGCCGCGGTGGGCAGCGCCGCGCTCGCACTGGCGGTCCTGCAACCGAGCCCTCTGTCGGGCGGCTACCCGTGGCTGCTCGGAGCGTTGGTCGCGTTCGGAGGACTGGCGGGCCGGCCGATGTCCAACCTGCTGGCCGCTCCCGACCCCGACGCGCCGTCGCCCGCGGTCCCGGGCGCGTTGCGGCGCCTGGACACCCTGCTGGTTGTGGCCCCGGCGTGGCTCCTGGTGGCCGCCGTGGCCCGCTTCTAGCCCTTCTTGGTCTCCCAGAAGATCTTGTCGATCTCGGCG
>DASUHN010000433.1 GCA_036273495.1 Acidimicrobiales bacterium
GGGCCCTTACCCGCCATCCGCCGTGCCCCGTTGTCGTGGTCCCTCGGCCCACCGCTGCAAGCCTCGGCCGGCCGGAGCTCCAGGCGCCGGCTCCGGTCCCTGCAGAGCAGGCAACCGGGCCGGACCCCCGTCACCGGGCCGCGTCGTGACCACGCAGCACGAGAGTCCACTTCAGCCCTAGCGTCGGGCCCTTCACGATTCCGCAAGGCTTGCTGGGGGACGATCGACCGGATGGCCGGGCGACCGCAGCACGACGTTCAGACGCTGCTGCCACTTCGCGCCTTCCTGGGTCTCACGTTCTGCTTCGCCGGGCTGCAGAAGCTGTCCAACCCCAACTTCTTCAACCCCGCCAACCCAGCCTCGATCCAGTCCCAGCTCGCAGGTGCAGCGCGCCGCAGCCCTCTGCACGGCCTCCTCGGCGGTCTGGGACACGTGGCCGTGCCTCTCGGCGTGTTGATCGCCTTCGCTGAGCTGGCCATCGGCCTCGGCACCGTGTTGGGGCTCTACACCCGGCTCGCGGCGGGCGGCGGCGTACTGCTGTCGCTGTCCCTGTTCCTCACCGTGAGCTTCCACGCCAACCCCTTTTACACGGGCTCCGACATCGTGTTCGTGTTTGCGTGGACACCTCTCCTCATCGGCGGGCCCGGACGACTCTCCGCCGACACCCTGCTGGCCGATGCCGCCCGGCGCACCGCGCCCGCGGGCATGGGGGGAGCCGTGCTGGACAGGCGCAGCTTTGCCGTTCGAGGAGCGGCCGCCGGCGTCCTGGGTCTGTTCGGCCTGGTGACCGGTGGCTTGTCGGCCGGGATCGGCCGGCTCGCCGGCGGCAGCACGTCCAGCCGGCAGACACGGTCTCTCGGTGCTGCTCCCCCTTCGACCCGGACCGCGCCGACCACGCCGGCCACGCCGAATCCGGCAACCTCTCCTCCTCCGCCTCCGACCACGACCACGTCGCCGCGGCCGCCCGGCACCCGCATCGGCCCTGCCAGCAGCGTTCCGGTGGGCGGAGCGGCCTCGTTCCAGGACCCCGGAACAGGGGACCCGTCACTGGTGGTGCAGCCCGAGCGCGGCGTCTTCCTGGCCTTCGACGCCGTGTGCCCGCACGCCGGATGCCCGGTCGAGTACTCGGCGTCGGACCGGTCGTTCGTGTGCCCGTGCCACGGATCGCAGTTCAACGGGCGCACCGGGGCGGTCGAGGTGGGGCCGGCTCAAAGCGGGCTCACCCGGATCGCGATAGCCGAGGACTCCGACGGCCAGCTCTATGCAAAATGAGAGCGCCATCGCCGGATGACCCCCTACGCCGCGTCGGGCGGGGGTGGTCGCCCGCTCCTCGGGTCCTTGGCCCGGTTGTGGAACCCGCACAGCAGCTGGCCGTTCTCCTGGATGGTCGGGCCGTCCTGGGAGTACGGGATCACGTGGTCGACCTGGCACTGCGGGAGGCGACGGTCGCAGTAGGGATGGGCACAGCGCCGGTCTCGCAGCTCCACTGCCCGCCGGGTGGCCCCGGTGAACAGCCGGGCCCGCTTGGACACCTCCACCCTTCTCCCCGGCCCGAACACCGCCCGCTCGATGTAGGCGCCGTCGAGCCAGGGCACCACGGCGCGGGGGGAGATCACGGTGCCGTTGGCCAGTTCCAGGATGCGCCCGTGCAGGGTCTCGTAGCCCACGAACACCGAGAACAGGGGGGCGGGGCGCTGGGCCCCGGGGGGCGTGGAGGCCGACCGGGTGGCCATCTCGACCAGGGCGTCGGCCCGGCGCTGGGCGGCGCTCCGGTCCAGCTCGTCAGGCCTGGGATCGTGGCCCAGTCTCGCTTTGGCCGCCGCCCAGTCGGCCGCGAAGGCCTGGTTCTCCAGGCGGGCCAGCTCGGCGTCCACGATCGCCCCCGAGAGCGGGTCGAGGGTCATCTTGCCGAACCAGGTGCCCCCCAGGGACTCCACCAGGTAGACGTCGCGCCGGTTGCGGCGCTCCTCCTCGTCGGAGTCGGTCCCCTCGGGATCGGCGTGCTGTTTCCAGTAGGCGGCAACGGCTGCGAAGTCGTCGAAGCGGAGCGAGGCGGCCTGTCCCACCAGGGACTCCTCGGCCTCGGTGAGGTCGTACATGGTGCGCCGGTTGCCGAGGCCGACCAGGACGGCGGCGTGGGCCGCCCCGATCCGGCCCTCCAGCCAGGCCGCCTCGGCATGGGGAAGGCCGTGGATGCGCCGGCCCAGGCGGGCCGCCCTGCGGCACTCCGGGGTGGGAAGGCGCGTCTCGGTGGACAGCCACGCCGGGCCCGACCGGGCCCCGCTGGCGGCCCACTCCCCGCCGTCGGCGAAGTCGCCTTCGGCAATGGCGGTCACCGCCTGGAGGCGGGACAGGGCCCGGCACAGCCGGACCGTCTCCTGCCCCGTCGGGCGGGGCCGGTCCTCGGCCGTCACCGCCTCGACGAGGTGGTCGAGCGCCTCCTCCAGCGCCGTCAATTCCATGGGTGTATTTCACCAGGAGGGTGTGACAGTGCCGGGAAAGG
>DASUHN010000434.1 GCA_036273495.1 Acidimicrobiales bacterium
CTGGTCCCAGGCCGGGGACCGTACTATCCCGCCCCGTGCGCTACGGCTACCACCTTCCCCAGTTCGGCCGGGCCGCCGTCACCGGGGGCGTCGAACGGGCGGCCCGGCACGCCGAGGAGCTCGGGTTCGACGACGTGTGGGTGAGCGACCACCTGGTGATCCCGAGTGGCCAGCCCTACCCCGCCCCGTACCTGTACGACCCGTTGGTGTGCCTGACGTACGCCGCCGCCGCCACGACGCGGGTCGGGCTCGGGACGAGCGTGCTGGTCGGCCCGCAGTATCCGAGCCCGCTGGCGCTGGCCAACACCCTGGCCTCGCTCGACAACATGAGCGGCGGGCGCCTGACCGTCGGTCTCGGCATCGGCTGGTCCCAGGCCGAGTTCGAGGCCCTGCACGCCCCCTTCCACCACCGCGGGGCCCGGCTGGACGAGATCATCGACCTTCTGCGCACGGCGTGGCGCGACGACCCCGCCACCCACCGGGGCCGGTACTACCCCTTCGCCGACATCCGTCTCCTGCCCAAGCCCGCCCACGAGGTGCCGATCTGGGTCGGGGGCACGAGCGACGCCGCCTACGCCCGGGCGTTCGGGCGCGGCGACGGGTATCACGGCATCCGGGTGGCACCCGCGGACGCGCGCGCCCTCGTCGAGCGGGTGCGCGCCTCGCGCCCCGAGAAGGGCTTCACCGTCTCGCTGCGCGTCGACTGGACTCCCGGCCGGACGACCGACGCCGAGATGCGATCGGCGCGGGACGCGTACGAGGAGGCGGGCATCCAGCACGTGCTCGTGGCCCCCGACCGCGGCGACCTCGACTCGTGGCTGGCGGGGATGGATGCGGCCGCCCGGGCGTTGGAGCCGGGCCGGTGATGGACCCGGCCGAGCTGGCGCGGCGGGCCGCCGACGTCGAGAACCCGCGTCTGGCTCCGGACGACATCCTGGTGACGGGCCGGACCGCGGTGGTCACCGGCGGGGGCGGAGGGATCGGCCAGGGCGCGGCGCTGGCGTTGGCCCGCTTCGGGGCCAAGGTGGCCGTGCTCGACGTGATCCCCGAGCGGTGTGAGGCCACGGCGGCCGCCATCACGAGGTCGGGGGGGCGGGCCCTCGGCCTGCCCACCGACGTCATGGACTCGGCGCAGCTGCGGGGGGCCGTCCGCCGCACCCACGAGGCCTTCGGGAGCGTGGACATCCTCGTGAACAACGCCGGAGGTGTGAGGGGAGGGTCGTTCCTGACCATGCCCGAGGCCAGCATGCGCCGCCACGTGGAGATCAACCTCGTGAGCATGCTCGTCGCGACCCAGGAGGCGGCCAACCTGATGATCGCAGGCGGTCGGGGTGGCGCCATCGTGAACGTGAGCAGTATCGAGGGCTTCCGGGCCGCGCCCGAGTACGCGGTGTACGCCGCGTGCAAGGCGGGCATGGTGAACTTCACCCAGACCATGGCCCTGGAGCTCGGCGCCCACGGCATCCGGGTGAACTGCATAGCTCCCGACCAGACCATCACGCCGGGCCTGCGGGGGAACAGAGCCGGGCCCGTCGACCCGGCCACATGGCCGGAGGAGAGCCCCGAGGACGTCGACCGCTCGGCCCGGCTGATCCCCGTCGGCCGCAAGGGGCTGGTCGAGGAGTGCGCGGCGGCGGTGGTGTGGCTGTGCTCGCAGATGTCCAGCTATGTCACCGGGGAGACGGTGAGCGTGGACGGCGGGACCCGCGCCGGTGGCGGATGGTCACGCCGGCCCGGCGGCGGATGGACGCTGATCAGCTGAGAGCGGAGGTTCCCGACAGATGAAGTTCATGATCGACTACCCGTTGCTCAGCGACCGGGACGGAGGGGCGTGGGTCCGGCCCGAGAGCATGGCGCAGCTCGCCCGCGACGCCGAGGCCGCCGGAGTCGACGCCATAGCCCTCACCGATCACCCCGCTCCCTCCAAGAAGTGGCTCGAGGGAGGGGGCCACGAGACCCTCGACCCGTTCGTGGGCCTGGCCTACATGGCTGCGGCCACGCAGCGGCTGCGACTGATGACCTACCTCACGGTCGTCCCCTACCGGAACCCCCTGCTCCTGGCCAAGTCGATGACGTCTCTCGATGTGGTGTCGGGCGGGCGGGCCACCTTCGTGCTGGGGACCGGGTACCTCCGGTCGGAGTTCGCCGCTCTGGGGGTCGAATTCGACGAGCGCAACGAGCTGTTCGACGAATCGGCCGAGGTGCTGAGGGGGATCTGGTCGACCGACAGCTTCAGCTTCGAGGGCCGCCACTTCACGGCCCGGGGCCAGACCATCAAGCCGGTCCCCGTCCAGCAACCCCACCCACCGCTGTGGATCGGCGGCAACGCCACCGTCGTCAGGGACCGAGTGGCCCGTTGGGCCCAGGGCTGGGCGCCCCTGCAGGGCGGTGCCGTGCTGTTCCGGACCGCCCGGACGGCGCCGATCACGTCGGAGTCCGAGCTGGCCGAGATGATCCGGGACCTGTGGGACCGCATCGACGCCGCCGGCCGGAGCCGCGACGAGGTGGACATCATCGCCACCGGGGGGGCCGAGCGGCCCGGCCGCGACGCCGGTGCCGAGGAGCACATCGACGCCATCGGCCGGCTGGCGGCCATGGGGGTGACGTGGACATCGGCGCCCCTCGACCAGTCGAGCGTCGCGGCGGCGCGCGACGGGCTGGCCCGCTACGGCGCCGAGGTGCTGGCCCGGATCGACCGCTGAGAGGCGGCGGCCGGGGTCAGTCCGAGGACGGCAGAGGCTTGGGCGCCTGCACGGTCATGGTCTGGCCGTGGCACTCGAGAGCCCCGTCCCCGGCCCTGGTCACCAGGAGTTGGGCGTCACATTCGGCGCAGACGTAGCGCTTCCCGAGGGTGTTGGCCATGCGCCAACTCTAAGCGTCGGGGCCCGAGGGCGCAGCCGCCAGGCGATCGAGGAACGAGAGGATGGCGTCGTTGAAGAGGTCGTTCCGGTCCCCCGCCACCATGTGCCCGGCCCCGGCCACATCGGCGAACTCGGCGTGGGGCACCGCGTCCAGGAACCGTCGGGCTCCCTCCTCGCTGAGCAGGTCGCTGATCCGCCCCCGCACCAGCAGGACGGGCAGGTTCAGCCCCCGGGCCGCCGCCTCGAGGCGATCGGGATCCATGATCGAGGCCCGGGTCTCGTCGGGGGAGCCGCCCTCCCCGCTGATGAACCGGGGGTCCCAGTGCCACACCCAACGCCCGTCGGGGCGCCGGCGCAGGTTCTTCTGCAGGCCGGTCAGGTCGCGGGGCCGCGGGCGGTGGGGGTTGTAGGCGGCCACGGCGTCGGCGGCCTCCTCGAGGGTCGCGAAGCCGCTCTCCATGTGCTCGCGCATGAAGTCCCCGATCCGCTCGGCGCCCGCCGACTCGATGCGCGGCGCCACGTCGACCAGTACCAGACCGGAAGCCACCGGCGCCGGCGCCTCGGCCACCGCCACGAGCGACGCCATCCCGCCGAGCGACGCGCCGACCAGAACGGGGGGTGCGTCCAGTGTGGCGGCCAGCGAGCGGATGTCGGCGGCGAAGGCGTCGAGCCGGTAGTCGCCGTCCGGCGCCCAGTCGCTCTCCCCGTGGCCGCGAAGATCCACGGCCACCGCCCGCCACCCGCGCTGGCCCAGCAGCCGCACCGTGGATCCCCAGGAGTGGCGGGTCTGGCCGCCGCCGTGCAGCAGCACGACCGGCCTGCCCTCCGCCGGGCCGGACACGTCGGCGCGCAGCCGGACCCCACCGGAGCCCGGAAGCTCGACCGCCTCGCTCACCGGCTCAGTATGGCGGAGCCCCGCCCCGCGCCGATCAGCTGTGGATCGTGGCGTTGGCCCGCTCGCGCTCGGCGACCGCCTTGAGCAGCTTGCGGGCTATCGACGGCGAGGCGTCCAGGAGGCGGTCGAACTCCCGGCCGTCCAGGACCAGGACGTCGGCGGGGCCCTCGGCCACGACGGTCGCCTGGCGGGGGCCCCGCTCGAGCAGGGCCATCTCCCCGAAGAAGTCACCGGGGCCGAACTGGGCCACCTCCACCCCGTCCACCTGACACCGGGCCTTGCCCGACGTGAGGAGGAAGAACTCGCGACCGGGCTGGCCCTGCTTGATCAGCACCCGGCCGTCGTCCACGGGAAGCTGCGTCCCGAGGTTGGCGACGTCGCGCAGCTCCCGGGTGCTGCAGGCGGAGAGCAGCGGCACGGCGCGGAGCATGTCGATGACCGCCTTGGGGACGCCTCGTGCCATCTGTTCCCTCCCGGCCTGTTGCTCCTGCCCGGCATCACCGCGCCACTACCCGCAGCCAGCGTGACACAGTTCACACCACGACGCCCCGGGCACGAGGAGCCGCCTACCGGCGCCCGGGCACGGTGTAGTACCCCAGGAGTAGGAGGATTTCCTCCACCGGGACGATGTGGTGGCTCCGCCCGGAGGAATACGTTGTGGGGGATGGCTGTCGGACCAGGCGGAACGGGACCCCGGAGGATGCGGGCGTCGGATCGGGACCGGGAGGAGGCCGTGGCCGCCCTCCGGCTGGCCACGTCCGAGGGCTACCTGACCCTGCTGGAGTTCGAGGAGCGCCTGGACGCCGCCTTCTCGGCCCGCTACGTCGACGAGCTGGACCGCCTGCTCTCCGACCTTCCCCGCGCCCCCCGGCCCAGCGCCCGCCCGGCGCCCGGCCCGGCCCGGGCCCGACGGGGTGGGTGGTGGCCTTCCGGCCTTCCCCGCCAGGTGGTGCGGGCGGCACTGGCCGTGCTGGCGGTGATGCTGGCCGTGGTGGTGATCACCAACTTCTGGATCCCGATGCTGATCTTCGGGTTCATCTGGTGCAAGCGCAACCACGGACGCTGCGGGTGGCACGGCGGGCGCCGCCGCCTCGACTACATCTGAGCCAACCCGCCGCCGGCGGGTAGACAAGCCCGGCGTGCCCCCGTCCTCCGTCTCCCGCTTCGCGACCGCGGCCGACGGTCCGCGGGTGCGGGAGCTGGTGTGGGCCCGCCGGCGGGCCACCGCCCTGCTGGTCGCGGTCACCGCCGTGTTCGTGGGCGTCACGGTGGCGGGGGCCCACGGCACCCTGCTCGGCTACGTGCAGGCCGGCGCCGAGGCGGCCATGGTCGGGGGGGTGGCCGACTGGTTCGCGGTCACGGCGGTGTTCCGGCACCCGTTGGGGCTTCCGATCCCCCACACGGCGGTGATCGTCGAGCGCAAGGACCAGTTCGCCGAGACCCTGGGCCGCTTCGTCCAGGAGAACTTCCTCAACGCCGACGTCCTGGCCGAGCGGATCCGCACCGCCGGGTTGGTGCCCCGCCTCGGGGCATGGCTGGCCGACGCCGACAACGCCGGCCGCTTTGCCGGGCATGCGGCCGACGCGGTCGTCGAGGTGGCCGAGCTGATGCGTGAGGACGAGGTGCACCGGGTGCTGGCCGACCAGCTGGTCCGGGCCGTCGACTCCGTCGAGGTGGCGCCGCTGGCCGGACGCGGCCTGCGGGCCGTGACCGCGGGCGACCGCCACGGGGAGCTGTTCGAGGCAATCGTGCGGGGCGCCGACCGCTACCTCGCCGACAACTACATGGCGCTGCGGGACCGCTTCCAGGCCGAGTCGCCGCGCTGGGTGCCGGACGCGGTCGACAACCTGGTGTTCGACCGGCTCCACAGCCGGCTGCGCCGGTGGCTGGCCGAGGTGGCCGCCGATCCCACCGACGACGCCCGGCGCCAGTTCGAGGAGTGGATCTCCGGGCTGTCCGACCGGCTGGAGACATCTCCCGAGCTGCGGGAGCGGGGGGAGCAGCTCAAGCGGGACGTGCTCAACCACGCCGAGCTCCGCGAGTGGTCCTCGTCGCTGTGGGGGGAGGCCAAGAACGCCCTGCGGACCCAGGCGGCCGAGCCGGAGTCCGAGCTGCGCAGCCGGCTGGCGGCGGCGCTGATGGCCGCCGGGCGGCGCCTCGAGTCC